>JAUMYU010000003.1:0-22978 GCA_030528485.1 Comamonadaceae bacterium | reverse complement strand
GCCCCGTCCGCCGCCCCATCCGCCGCGCCGCGCCCGCAGCGCGGCGTCGCCCTGCTGCTGGCCATGCTCATCGTCGCCCTCGTCGCCAGCCTCGCCGCCAGCGCCAGTTGGCAACAATGGCGCAGCGCCCAGGCCGAAGCCGACGAACGCGCCCAAGCCCAGGTGCACTGGCTGGTGCGCGGCGCACTGGACTGGTCCAAGATCATCCTGCGCATCGACGCCAACGACGACCGCCGCAAAGGCCAGCCTGCCGACCATCTGGACGAACCCTGGACCGTGCCGCTGGCCGAATCCAAACTCGGCGCCTTCCTCAGCGCCGAAAACAACATCGCCACCGACGCCAACGCCGACCTCGGCCAGGCCTACTTCAGCGGCGGCATGCTCGATCTGGACGGCCGCCTCAACCTCAGCAACCTCATCGACCACCAAAGCATCGACCCCGCCGCGCTCGCGCAATGGCAGCGCCTGTTCGAAGCCCTGGGCCTGGGCGGCGATCTGGCGCAGCAAGTCGCGCAGAAATACCTCGACGCCACCCGCCGCGACCTCGACGCCGCCGTGCCGCTGGCGCCGCGCTGCATCGAACAACTGGGCTGGCTGGGCTTGAGCGAAGAACACATCGCCCTGCTGCGCCCGCACGCCACCATCCTGCCCGGGCGCACGCGCCTGAACCTCAACACCGCCAGCGCCCGCGTGCTCGCCGCCGCCCTGCCCCCGCAAGCGGGCGCAGCCACCGCAGAAAAACTCGCCGCCGTGCGCATGAAACCCTTTACCTCGCTGGCCGACGCACAAGCCTTCATGCCCGAAGGCGTGCAACTGGACGCCAAGCTCTTTGGCGTAGCCAGCCGCTACTTCCTCGTCGCCGGCCGCCTGCGCATCGACGAGCTGGAAGTCCAGGACCAATTCCTCGTCGAGCGCCAAGGCCAAACCCTGCAAACCCTCGGCCGCGCCTGCCCCGTGCCGCCGGGCACGCCGCTGGAGGCGCTGATGCAGGCCAGCCCGCAATAAGCCCCAAAATTTCAATCAAAGGAAAAACATATTAAATAATAACAAGCCAAAAATTGCCAATTTAATTTCCTTTTGATTGATAAATATCCACCCCTTCCGATACCAAAAAGGCGCATTGCACCGCGCGGCCATGCGCTATAGCCGCCCATCGTTGTAAAAATTGTTTACGATGGAAACACAGGTGGCCAAGGAGGTACGGCCAGAAGGTGCCAGCACACAGCACCACCAACCGCCTGTTTTTGCAGTCGCGAACCCGGCCTGCGCGTTGACGCAATGCCCGCCCGCCAATGCAAAAAAAATGTTGAACCGACTTTCACACAAGGGAAACCACTGTGCCCGAAGTCACCGCCCAACAGCACCCCCATGCCGAAACCCAAGCACCGCACAGGCGCCTTTTAAGCGCCACAAACGGTTACCCCTTCCCCATGGGGCCTTGGATCCCTTTGCCCGATGCGCAGCGGCCACCGCTTTGGCCGGGGCTGCTGCAAGAGGAGCCGCGCCTTCACGTACACCAGCCCATCCCATTGAATCGACTGGCAAAAGCAGCGCAAGTCATCACAAGAGCCTATGAGACCTCCCGCCCAAGACAGCCGCTGACTGCCAGCATGGAACTGGCGTTTCGCAATTTCTACCAGCGTGTACAGCTCGAGCATGACCCCACCCCATTGGCTTCGGCGCAACCGGCGCTGGCCGTGCTCGCAGACTGGGCCAAACAGGCCGGGAATGACATCTTTGCAAAATTAGAAAAGGACACGCTGCACGCGGCTTTCCAGCGCCTTTGGCAGAACAACCGCAGTCAAGCGCGCAACAACGCCCCCCAGTTGTTTGCACCGCCGCATTACCCTGCCGTGGGGCAAGCGTTCCGGCCCAAGCCCCCCCTCAAGCCCTGGACCGAACGCTACGGCGAGCAAACTCGGCAACATGTGCAGACCTTGCTGGAGGAGCCCGCAGGCGAATGGACAGTTCTGACGCTGCTCTTTAACAAACTCCTGCATGCCCACATGGGCTGGCTGGCGACCGATCAAATCCGCCTGGAGCGCAAAAAACACTACTACCGCCCCCTGCTGCAACACCTGGAGCGCTGCGCCCGCCAAGCAGGCCAGCAAAACGCAAGCGTCCACCCGTTGACCTCCACTGCGGCAGGCATCTGGCAAAACCTGCGCCGCATGGATGCGCTGCTGCACGATGAAAAAGATGCCAAATGGGTGAAGCACCCCAGCCCCCTGGACCCGCGCGACCCCAACCTGCCCGACAGCCTGCACATGGATTCGCCCATGTGGGTGGACGAATGCCTTGGCGAGGCCGAACAGATTTTCCAATCGCTCTGCACCGAAGCCGAACAGCGGCAGGCTGCGCTGGGGTCGATGGCTGAAGTTTCCTCCCTGGCCTGGGAAATCGCCAGCTACCGCACCGACCCGTTCGCCATGGGCGGCTTGGGGATCGCCCAGGCCATGCCCACCACTCCCGAGCAATGTGCAGAAATGGTGCTTGCCCAGGTGACCCAAAATCTCGCGCAAAAAGTGCCCCAGACAAGGGCTACCGCAGAAAGTGTCAACGCAGGAATTCGCTCCCAGGCACAGCGCAACTTCAAGCGTTTTCAGGAAGACTACCAAGTCAGCATCAGGGGAATCCAAGCCCGGGTGACACAACTCAGACAAGGGCCAAAGGCAGAGGACTTGGACAACACGCAGCAACCACACAAACACCTCAAGCTGCTGCCAGATCGGTTCCTGAACAGCCCGGGCACCAGCGCCATCGCCCCATTGGATCGTTGGGCCGACCAAAACAGCCAACTGAACCTTTGCTACAAGCGCATCCAAACGATGTGGGAGCAATACGGCCTGTGCCAGTTCCAGGCCACCGATCAAGGACAGTGACCATGAGCCACGCCCCTGAGACACGACCCATGCCAACCAGCACCCCCGTAACGCGCATGCCGGAGCGTTTTCTGCTCGTCGGCCCGGATCGACACTGGTGCGAGGCGACCGAGGAAGCCCTTGCCACCCTGGCCCGTCATGCACAGAAGCAATCGCCCCAATCGTCCTTTCTGGCCTGGCGGCTGCGGCATGGGCTGCTGCGCGTCTTGCCGGTGGCGCAACTGGAGGCAACGCTGGCGCAAGTTCTGGAAATGCCCGAGATGACCGGAAACGCCGCCACGCTCCCAAATGTGACGCACTTGTGGACCACGCAAAATGCAACGCAGTGGTTGGAGTTCACAGCCCGGAGTCAGGCGCTCGCCATGCCCGCCGCCCGGGAAATCACGCTATCGCTAATCGATGCTCACGCCCCAATCAGCAATGCGGCGCAAGCGGCCAACCGCCCCGACACCCTGGTGCGCCTGAGCTGGCTGCTGGAAGGCCGCCCCCAACCCATACCGCGCGAATGGCTGACGCTGGCCCCGCTGCCTGAGCTCAACCTGGAAGAAAACACGGCCATGGCAAAAGAAGGCCGCGCCTGCTACGACGCCTGGGCCGAGAGCATGGCAAGCTTGCTGGAAAGCTTCGATGCCGAGGAGCTTCAAGCGCTGTGGGGGCCTTTCCCTGACACCCCTGAAACGCAACCCGAAACCGAGGAAGACCCCGAACACCAACCAGAAGGCCCACCCGACAAAAACATCGGAAAAACCGCTCCAACAACACGGCAGGGCACATCTTTCGGCACTATTGGCCCCCGGCACGCCGCCACCAATGACGCCACCCCCTTCATGCTGGCGGCTGCCAGCATCAAAAGCCCGCAGACATCCACGCCCAAGCCCCTGCACACCTGGCGTCTGGAGCCTGCCTTCTCGCACGGCGCTACGCACCTGGAAGTCTGGGCGCGCGGCCCAGCGAACATCGAGTTCATCGCACACTGGGAGCAGGAAAAAACCCCCAACGAGCTGGCCCCTATTCGCTTGGTGCTGACTTTGCCGCGCCAAAAGCCGCTTGTGCTCGCCTGCCAGCCCCCGAAGACCGCATCGCAGGGCCAGAACGATCCGTCCAGTCTGCCATTCAGTTGGCCGCAGCAGTACTGGCCACAGCCCCTGCCAAAAGACGCACACCCCCTGCGCTTGCAAAACCAGCTCAAAGAAGCGCTGGCGAAAGCCCACATTTCGCTGATGTAACCCCGCACACCACAGCGCACACCCCCCGGGGCCACATTTCCCCGAATTGGTCGCCGGTTTGCGCCCGCGTTGCGGGCCCAATGCAAAGCCCTTGCACACCACAGGAGCCTTGCATGAACCGCAAACCGCACCACCCCCCTTCCGACACACCCGGCGACGACACCGACCTGCACCTGCCCAGCGGCTGGGCCGATGCTGAGGCCGACGCCATTGACATCGCACACGCCATTGAAACAGCGCGCGGCAGCGATCACAACGCCAAAATGGCCGCCGAATTGCATGCACCTGACCTGCTCAAGGCCATGCGGGCGCTCGAGCGCGCCGGGACGGAGGCCGACCTGGCCGCCGCGCGAGCCATCTTGCGCATGCCTTCATTCTGAGCCAGGAGGTCGGCATGGAATCCCTCATCGCCTTCGGGCCAGCACGCGCATCGCAAGATGGCGCCCTGTTCTTCTCGATCCTGCGGCGGATTACGCTGCGACGCGATCCCCAGGCAACCTCCCCAACCGTCGAAGATGTCGTGAGCGCCCTGCGCTTTTTCCACTGGCGGCGCGGGCATCTGCGCGCCTTCCAATACCCGGCCAGTCGGCACCTGGCCATGCAATACATCCGCTCCAACCCCATCCGCGAAGCGGATTTGACCCAATTGCTGGAGCATCCCGTGCCCGACCACCTGCGCCTTTCGATCAGCGGGGATGCGCGCTCCGTCGTCGCTCACCTGCTGGCCGTGGAGCCGCCACTGCAATTGCGGCACACAGATGCCTACGCACGCTGGCGCGCCGCCCGCCTGTTCGATGTGCTGTACCGGGCAGCCAAGGCGATTGCCGGTCAGGAGGCGCTGGCCAAGCCCATCGCATCCGACCTCGCCTTGCAACTGGCCGACGAGCAGCGCCCTGGCAGCGTGCGCTGCCTGCTGCATGGCAAAGCGGCCTGGGGCAGTACAGCACTGGCCCAGGCCATCGCCCAAGCACTTGAGCAGCACGCAGGCTACACCGCCCTGGAAATCGATTGCTCGGCCTACCGCAGCGAGGGCGAATCCGCCTCCTGGGATGGGGCCAAGTCCTATTGGGCTGGCTCCGGGCCAGGCGAAATTACCAAGTTCATCTACCAAAACCCAAAGGCGGTCATTGTGTTTCACCGCATTGACGAAACTCTGCCATCGATCATGGCAACCCTTCGCGACGCCCTGCGAGCAGGCAAGATGGTCGATGGCTACGGGCTGGAGCAGCCAAAGCTCCGCAACCTCGGTTCCGATCGCCGCCACAGCAACGGCCCCACCCCGGTCAATACCCGCGATGCGGTCTTCATCTTCACTGCTGAACACGGCAGCGAGTGGCTCACACACAGCCAGGCAGACACCATCCTGGGCTCAACTGGCTCGGCGCAACGCCAGGCCAATATGCTGCATGAGCTGGTGACTGCCACACGCAACTACCGCGGCGAAAAAGTGCGCAAGTTCGATGCGTCCGTGCTGAAGGCGCTGGCACAGCACCACCACGTGCTCACCCCGGCCCCATGGGAGACTTTGCACGCGCATGCCGTCCAGCAATGGCCCCTGGTTCAACGCCAGGTGCAACGCCAACTGGGGCAACGGCTGCACATACCATCGCCCGACGATCTCAGCGACATCGTCAGCCTTCTGCTGCTCAGCCACGGGGCCGATGTAACACCATCGCACGCGCAGTCCGAGGCCCTCTACCGCAACGCGTTCCATGCGCTGCAAGTGCAGCGTCTGGCCGAGGCGCCATCTGCCAGCTCCGTAAATACCGAGCTTCGAATCGGGCTGACGCCGCAGGCGCGTGCGCAGTGGGCGCAAATCCAGCAACAACTGGGGCCAGAGCCTGTACAGGCCCTGCAGCGTCAAAAAGCCTTTCTGCGCCTCTGGTTCACCACCCAGCATGAAGCGCCACCGGATGCGGGGACTACACCCCGCGCAGGCGATGCCTGGCTGGTGGCCCAGGTGGCCCTGGAGCCTGTGCGCACGCTGGCCGACTACACCGGCGCCAGTGGCCTGGTCAGCCGGATTCCCGACACCCGATTCGACGACGTTTGTGGTCACGACGAGGTCAAACGCCACATGCGCTCGGTCATCGCCCAGCTCAAGACCCACCAGCAACTGGCCCGGTTTGGCATTGAGCCACCGCGCGGCGTGGTGTTGCACGGCCCTCCCGGAACCGGCAAAACCATGTTGGCCAGGGCGGTGGCAGGGGAAGCTCAGTTGCCGTTCATCAGCGTATCCGCCACAGAACTGCTGGAGCCAAACACTTTGCGCCGTGTTTATGACGTCGCCCACCGCAACGAACCGTGCGTGATCCATATCGACGAGGCCGATGCCCTGGGGCGGCGGGGCCAGCAAAGCCCTGCACACGACGCTGCCCTCAATTTCCTGCTCACGAAAATCGATGGTTTCGAGCAACACGTGCACATCTTTCACGTGCTGACCACCAACCGCCCGGACGAGCTGGACGAAGCGCTAACCCGCCCCGGCCGCATTGAGCGCAAATTTCTGGTCGGACCTCTCGATCGAAGTGCACGCCAGCAGCATCTGGCCAAACTCTGGCCCTTGCTGCGAGTGCCCCGCAAGCAAATGCGCCAGGCACAACGACAACTGATTGCGCAAACTTACGGCATGACGGGCGCCGAGCTACAGCACTTCCACGCCGAGGTCGTGCGCCACGCGCTGGGCGCCCGCCTGGGCGCCGACACAGAGCCGGGCCAGGAGTTGCCTGTGCCCAAAGTCACCCTCGATATCGCGCTCTCTGTGCTCAGCCGTCTGCGATTTGGCGACGTGAACACGGTAAGCCAGGCTGACGAAACCTATCGGCGCCGCGTGGCTGAACACGAAGCCGGTCATGCGCTGGCCCACCACCTCTTGCTGCCCCAGATACCGCTGGCCCAGGTCACCATTGCACCGCGCGGCCGGGTCGCCGGATCCGTCATTGGCGGCGCAGACCACATGCCCGTGCTGGACGAAACGCCCTCGCTGATTCGCTCCTACCTCACGGTACTGCTGGCAGGCAGAGCCGCCGAAATCATGCTGTACGGCCCGGACGGGCCCAGCAGCGGCGCAACCCAGGACTTGATCCAGGCTACTGAAGCGGCACGCAAAGCCGTAGCGGTTTCCGGACTGGACGAGGAGCTGGGCAGTCTCTCACTCCCCGGCCTGGGCACGGTCGTCAGCGAGCGCCTGCTGGAACAAGTCGAAGAACGGGTGCGCCACTGGGTCGCCGCCTCCGCCCTGGAAGCCTTGCGGCTGCTGCACCAGCACCAGCACATGCACGAAGCCATCGTGAAGGCCTTGCTGGATCGAGAGACGCTCTACGGCGACGAGATCGCCCATTTGATCGCCCGCGCAGACTCGTCCCCCGATGGCACTTCAGCCCTGACCGCCGCCCCCACTCCCCTCACCCCGAACCTGCTGGAGAAATTGCCATGACGAAGAAAACCACCGCCCCAAGCCCATTCGTACCCTTTATTACCGCAAACGACCTTCCCGATAGCCTGATCACCCCCTTGTGCGCACAGCTTTGCCCCCCCTTGCTGGCCGTGGTGGATCTGCCTGCTTTCACTCGCCTTGTTTGCGCCTCCATCAGCCTGAACGCTTTGGGCAAACTGCGCGTTTTCCGTCAGCTCCCCACGCTGTCGGCCTACCAGATCGAAGCCCTGACCGAGACGTTCCATAACGAAGTCACCGAGTTCCTCCAAATCTTGAAAGAGGAATGGCCCAGGGTGGCCGACCTCTCCGCCCAAAGTTGGCTGCACACCTGCATGGTGGCCGACTATCTGGGAGCAGGCTACCCCAATGCGGCAGCAGAGCGCCAGGCGCTGACACACATGCTCAAGCGCAAATACCGCGAGGAAGAACACAGGGAGTGGATCCAACGCGCACAGGACTTCAGCTTTTTGAGCAACCATGTGTTTTCCGCCTTGCACGATGCCGGGACAGGCCCCCGCGCAAGCCAGGCCCGTCTGCCCAGCACGTTCTGACAACCTGTTCAGCCTTCGGACAGGCAAGTTGCCGTGGCTAGGGCATTCCCCTCTCCACAGCATTTACTCTCCGCCCCCTCTGCGCTGCATCACAATAGGTGGCCATACACCCGATGCACCCTGAGGAAGAACATGCCCTGGAACCACTTGCTGGCCCGCACCAGTGATCCTGCCGTTTGGCTAAAAGATCTGATGCACACCTTGCAGGCCCCCTTGCAAGGCCGAACGCTGAGCGAGGTGCTTGAGCAGCGACGGGAAGAAGTGGCCCGGATCCTGCAAGGCAACGGGTTGGCAGGCTGGGGCGAGTTGGAAGACTGGGAACAGGTAGTAGCCAGTGGCCTTTCCGAACGACTCGCGCACCGCCCCAGCCAGGAACTGCCGCGGCTGGTACGCGAGCTGGCGCAGGCCATGGGGCTGCCCGACTTTGACCCCGTGGGTGCGCTTCCAGGTCAAGCAGCAGAGCGCATTGGCTGGCAGAAAAATCTGACGGCACAAGGCTGCGAAATATGGAAGCAGCGGAGGATGCACGCACAGCCCGCTGATGCGGCAGCCCTGAGCGCGTTCTGCTCCGATGTTTGGACACCGCGCCAGCCCCGGATCAATGCTCCGGCGGCCAACTGGCCCGAGGCGGAAAGCGTCAAAGCGCCCATCTTCTTCGTAGCCTCCAGTGGCGATGGCCAGCAGCAGGGCCTCAACGGCTGGTTGCGGCTATGGCTATGGCCTTGCGAAGGGGCGAGGTTGGCATTTCTGCCCAGCGTGCCGCAGCGGGTGCAGCCACTGGCCCAATCCTGGACCGACGGCCTGGCACAAGCCAACGCATGGATTCGACGGCGACTGGATGGACAAGGCGGAGATTGGCAAGACCACGCCCTGGTGTGGGATGTTTACACCAACGAATGCGCCTACACCTTGCTGCAAGGCAACAGCGCCAGCGCAGTCTTTGCGCTGGCGGGCCTCTGGCTGGCGCGTCGCCATGCGCCAGTAGAGTGGGCGCAATGGCTGGCCTGTCTGCGCCGCGACGACTGGCTTCGCGTACGCATCACCGCTGCCATTGATGATGCCGCAGACAAAACCGCAAACGACCTGCAACCCGTGGGCGGCGTCGAATACAAACACCCCGCCAACTGGGTGCTGAACCAAGGCGGCACGCATCCCAAGCCATCGCCCTTGCGTGTCGCCCACGGGCAAACCTACGGCGACCACGAGCCGATTGAACCCGCGCCTTACCCATACGCCAATGCCCACAGCCTGCTTCAAGCTTTGGCGCGCGACGCCCTTGATTTGAGCGAGCCGTTGCACGCCCTGCTGGGCGCTTTACAACCTGCGCTGCCCCGTTTTTCGCCGCCCGAGAACGATGGCCTTCCCCGCCACCTGCCAAAACTGGAGCCGGATTGGCAGTCGCCCATCGCAGACCAGGCGGCTGACCAGCAATGGCGCTCACAGGTGCGCGCAGCGGCCGCAGATACCACGCCGCCAACCAGCCTGGAAGCCTTTGCCCTGAAACGCTGGGCCACGCTGGCGCAGGATCAGCATGAGGGTGGCTCGGTCAATTGCCTGTTTGTCAACCTCCGCCTCGAAGAGCAATCCCTGCCACACCGCCAGGCCAAGCCCAACGGCATTTATGCACTGGATGAGCTGCTGGCCCAATGCGAGCCCAATAGCGCCACCCCGACAGCGCACATGCAGGCGCTGATGATCGCGGGCGCGCCCGGCGGCGGCAAGACCTGGCTGCTGCACCGCTTTGAACAAGCCTGTACAGAAAGGCTGTTGTGGCAATTGCAGTTACAGCAACTGAAGCAGCAAGACAACCCATGCCATCTCGATGTGCCCTTGTACGTTTCGCTCAGCGGCTTGCCCACCAATTGCCAGGAGGATGAGCAAATCGTGCGCTGGTTCCGCGCCCAGGTGCTGGGCGGTGCAGAAGCGCCGGAGAGCCGCCTCAAAACCCGTTTGCGTGCGCCGTCAAATGAGCCGCAGATACGCCTGCGCATCATTCTTGACGGTTTGAACGAAGTCAAAGTGACTGGGACGCAGGAGCGCGCCGAGCGCGTCCAGCAAGTGGTACGGGCGCTATGGGAGCACTTGCGCCCGGGCCTGCCCATGCTGATGGGCACGCGCACCCACCACCGCTACAGCCTCAACCACAACAGTGCCACCGGCCAGCCCTTCAAAGTTGCCATCGCCAGCTTGCACCCCTGGGATCCGGGCCAGATCGAAGCCTATCTGCTCAAACGCTGGGCAAGCGAGCATCACGCTTCTTTACGCCCCAAGGCCGCGTGGCTGCGGCAGGAAATCGAGGGCAGCGAAGCCAAAGGGCGGCGCCTGCACGAAGTGCTCAGCCTGCCGCTGTACCTGCGCATCCAGTGCGAACTGCTGGAGGCGGGCGCCACCCGCTTGCTGGACAGCCGCGCCCAACTGATGAGCGCACTGTTATGGCGCAATCTGCACCGGGAATTCATCCTCAAGCGCGACGAAAGCCAGGATCGGAAAGACCGGGGGCTGTTCTCCGAGCAGGAGTGTGCAATCGCCGAGCAATTTCATGACCATCCCAATATGGATCCCCCGGCCTTCCCGCGCACAGGCCGCCTGTTGCAAGGGCTGTTTGCCCTGGCCTGGCAGATGTGGCTGGCCAACGGCGACAAGCCCGCAGAATCCCGTGGCACGGTGGCTTTGCCGCTGCACGATGCAAAAACAACCGATTCCGCCATCAGTGTGGCCGGGGTACTCAGCCAACTGGAGTGGCCCGGGCAGGACTTCGAGAACTGGAAACAGCAATGGCTCGCCATGGCCCAGGAATTGGGCTGGCTGACGGTGGACCGCATCAGCCAAACCGCCCGCTTTACCCACCAGGCCTACGGCGAATTCCTCGCCAGCCAGCAATTGTTCTGGAAACCCCGGCATGCCGGACGCCTTGAAACGCCCTTGCCCCAGGACTGGAAAGAGGATGAGCTGGACGAACTGGCCCGCCTGCTGGCCCCGCCTGCGCTGCCGCGCAGTTGCCTTGAAGAACTCGATGCCCAGTACGCAGAGCTTGCACGCCGGTGGAAAGATGTGCCGCAATCGCTATTGGATGATTGGCTGAAGAATGGTCTAAAGCTGCCCCAAAAAAATGTCAAGGAACTTCTGAAAAAGAGCGGCTGGAATGACAATCAAATTCTAGGAGAAGTCGACAATTTGAACTTGACGGGAAAGGAAGCTGTGCTCATTGAACAAGGGCAGGACTGGATTTGGAACCTACGCCGCTATGGTGATTTTTTAAGCGAACGGGGCGTTTTCTCGCGCTGTCACAACACCAGCGAGCCTTGGATCCAACAGCCGCAGGCCTGGGCTCTGATGGCGCGGTACGTCACGCTGTGGGAGCCGTTTCGTCACAAGATGCAGCAAACATTGGAACAGCATCTGGGCGCCGAGAGAGCCGAAGAACTCTACTCAAATGTGGGAACGTTGCCACCCGCCCCTGCCGGGACCCTAGACGAAATCGCCCTGCTGGCACTTGATGCTCTACCCAACCCGCTACCTTGGCTGGAAGAAATGCTGCGAGCGGCGCAACGCTTGACACCCTGTTTTGAGGAGCAGACAAACACACCCAGACAAACCGGCTGCTGGGCCTTGGTATCACGAGCCTTACGGCAAGAGGCAGCCAAACTCGATCAACACCACCAAGACAACCCTCAACCGCTACGCACATGGCGGCAAGAAGTGGCGAAACTGCTGCTCGCAGTAAACCAATCTGCCGATCCGGAACTGGGCCAGCAGCCGCAAGGGCCGTTCAGCTCTATCGCCGCAGCGCATGACTTGCGCCACCGCTTGCGGGCAGGCGAGTGCCTAGGCGAACAAGGGGGGCTAGGCAGCGACGCGGGCGACCACTTGCGCTACGAAACGGTCGCCATCCATGCGCTCAATGGCCAGCAGGTGCAGGGCGTGCGATTGAAACGGGAGCACTGGTGCGTGATCCAGCCACAGAGCCAAGGCGAGACTGATGTCGCACCTTTTTTTATGGCACGCCATCCAGTCACCACCGGTGAGTTCCGAGCCTTTGTAGAAGCCGGCGGGTACCTGGACGCCAATGCGCCTTGGTGGCTGCAAGGACAACTGCCTGAGTACAGCGGTGCGCAAGAGTGGTTACGAGCAGATCCCATGTTCACCACAACAGGAGAAACCGTCAATTTGGGTTTGATTACCTGGAGAAGATCTTTGGCCCCCGCAGTCTTTGTGTCCTGGTATGAGGCAAATGCCTACGCACACTGGGCCTCGGCGTTGTATTCGGAATGGTTAACCGCAATGGCCCAAAAGCTGGGCGTTCCATCGCTAATGCTACGCCTGCCCTCCGAGCGCGAATGGCGAGTCGCATTACATGGGGTGGATGATAATTCTTGGCCTGGACATACAGGTGGGCTCTCCCCCTCACCCCTGCTTTTCAATGGCTTAGACACGGGGGGGATCACAACAAGTCCGGTGGGTTCCTTTCCTGCCAGCCAAGCTCCCAGCGGCCTTTTTGATAGTTCAGGCAACGTTTGGGAAATGTGCTCCAATGACTACGATGGGAAAGCTCACGATTACTGCCATGCCAGTTGCGATAATGGACAGAAGCTTCGTGCTTTGCGTGGCGGCAGTTACTGCGCCCCAGCAATGCGTTGCCGAGCTAACTTTCGTGGTGGCTTCGCGCCAGGCAACAGCTCCTTCATTGTCGGCTTCCGCCTAGTAATCGCTGAACCGCTCTGAAACAAACACGGTTGCCCCTGCGCCAAGCCTGCCTTTCCCACATATCCCTACCGCATCCACCCCGAAAAAGCGCAGTTTTCCCGCGTTTGGTCGCTTGCCTCTTGCTGCCGGGCGGCTATCGTTTGTGCCATCTGCAAGAAAACACCCCACATATAGTCCGAAGGCCAGCGGGCGGCGGCAGGGGTAAGTGCCGCACCCTCCTTTCAGGCGTAGCTGCGCGCCTTTCCAGGCCAGCAGCGAACGGCGCGGATGGTGATCCGCCTCCCACCGGCCAGCGGGTGGTTGATGCATCTGGCGTTTCAGACTGCATCAAGCAGCGGCCAGGCGGGCCGCACACGCCAGCCCCCGCCCCATGCGCCGGGGGCTTGTGGGCCAGCTCTCGAAATACAAATCAAAAGAAATTCCACTTGAATACCATCTTGCCTAAACAAGGTGTTTTTATTTCCTTTTGATTTGCAAATATCGCCAAAAAGGCTGCCTGCCAATGCGACGCGGCAGCCCCGTTGGCGCTCAACGCCCTTGCCCAGGCGCTCAGAGCCTGTTCAAAATCTCGGCACGAGTGGGCAAGAAGCGGGTTGGGATGGGCTGCAAGGCGCAAAACACAGCCATAGCCCCCGCTATGGCGAGGCTTTGCAACACCGCAGACCGCCCAAACCCGCTCTCTTGATCGCCGTGCAGAGAATTTGAACAGGCGCTCAAGCCTTCCAGCCGTCCTTCAAGCCGCAGGCGCGGTTAAAGACCAGGCCGTCACCGACCGGCGCGCGGCGGTCGCGCACGAAGTAGCCCAGGCGCTCGAATTGCCAGGGGTGCGGCTGTTCGCCTTCGGCCTGCACGGCTTGCAGCAGGCCCGCTTCCACGTAGCCGCGGGCGATTTGCAGGCTGCCGGGGTTGAGTTCTTCGGCCAGCTCGGCCTGGCCGGGGTGTTCCGCCTTGAACAGGCGCTCGTAGAGGCGGAACTCGGCCGCTGCGCCGTCGTGCGCGCCCACCCAGCCGATCACGCCTTTGACCTTGACGCTGTCCGCGCCGGGCGTGCCGCTTTTGGTGTCGGGGATGGCTTCGGCCAGCACTTTGGTGACGCGGCCATCGGCGTCTTGCTCAAAGCCGGTGCATTGCACGACGTAGCCGTATTTGAGGCGCACTTTGTTGCCTTCCTTGGGCTGGCCGTCGCCGCCGGTGTGCGGCGGGTACAAGCGGCGAAAGCCTTTGCTGGGCAGGGCCATGAAGTCTTCGCGCTCGATCCAGCTCTCGCGCCCGAGGGTGAATTGGCGCAGGCCTGCGGCTTCGTCGTGCGGGTTCAGCGGGGCCTGGCAAGGCTCCAGATGGCCCGCGCCAAAGAGCGCATCCCAGTTGGTGAGTTCGAGCTTGAGCGGATCGAGCACGGCCAGGGCGCGCGGGGCGACGGGGTCGAGCACGTCGCGCAGCGCGCCTTCCAGCGCGGAGTAGTCGATCCAGCCGCCGGCCTTGGAGATGCCCGAGCGTTCGCAAAAGAGTTTGAGCGCCCCGGGCGTGTAGCCGCGCCGGCGCAGCCCGGCCAGGGTGGGCATGCGCGGGTCGTCCCAGCCGTCCACGTGGCCTTCTTCGACCAACTGGCGCAGGCGGCGCTTGCTGGTGATGACGTGGGTGAGGTTCAGGCGCGCAAATTCGTACTGGCGCGGCGGGGGGCTTTGCAGCAGGCCGCCTTCGCAGAGGCGCTCAAGCAGCCAGTCGTAAAACGGGCGCTGGTCTTCAAACTCCAGCGTGCAAAAGCTGTGGGTGATTTGCTCCAGCGCATCCTCAATGGGGTGGGCGAAGGTGTACATGGGGTAGATGCACCATTTGTCGCCCGTGTTGTGGTGGGTGGCGCGGCGGATGCGGTAGATGGCCGGGTCGCGCATGTTGATGTTGGGGCTGGCCATGTCGATCTTGGCGCGCAGCACCATGCTGCCGTCCGGGTGCTGGCCATCGCGCATCTCGCGAAAGCGCGCCAGGTTTTCGGCCGGGCTGCGGTCGCGCCAAGGGCTGTTGACGCCGGGCGTGCCGAAGTCGCCCCGGTTGGCACGCATTTGCTCAGGCGTTTGCTCGTCCACGTAGGCGTGGCCGGCCTCGATCAGGTACTCGGCGGCGCGGTACATGAAGTCGAAATAGTCGCTGGCGAAATACACGTGCGGCTGCACCGCGCCGGGCTGACCGGGCACGTCGGCGTAGCCGGTGTCGTAGCCCAGCCATTGCACCAGCTCGCGGATGGAATCGACGTATTCCTGCTCCTCTTTCTCGGGGTTGGTGTCGTCAAAACGCAGGTGGCAAGCGCCGCCGTAGGCTTGCGCCAGCGAGAAGTTCAGCCAGATGCTTTTGGCATGGCCCAGGTGCAAATAGCCGTTGGGCTCGGGCGGAAAGCGCATGCGCACCGGCGCGGGATCGGCCATGCCCGCCGCATGGTGCGCGCCGTCGCCCGGGCTGCCGCCCCAGCGGCGCTGGGCGTAAGTGCCTTGCGCCAGATCGTGCTCGATGGCCTGGCGCAGAAAGTTGCTGGGTTTGGCCTCTGCGCCGTCGTTGGGCACGGGCGCTGTGCTTTCAGGGGAAGTGGTCGTGTTCATGGGCGCCGATTGTAGGGACGGCGCCCATGCTGTTGGGCCGGGCGAGAGGCAGCGCAAACTGTTTCGTCCATGCCCACGCAGGTCGAGCGCGCGACAAAAGGCTCAAGGCAGCCGCTGTTCGATCTGCTGCAAGGCCTCCAGTGCGCCCATGGCCAGACCCACGTCCTGCGGATCCGACACCCGCGGCGCACGCAAGTTGATGCGCACCAGACCTGCGCCCTGCTTCGACAGGCGCTGACGCGCCCGCTGCGCAAAATGCCGTACCGTGGCAATGGCCGTGCCCGCGCCCAGCTCGATCACCACCAGGCGACGCCCAGCCTGCTGTTGCTGCGCCAGCCAGGCATCTAGGCGGCGGCGCTGCGCATCGCTCCGCGCGCTGATCCACTGCCAGTCATCAAACATCAGCACATTGGGCCGCAGCACCGCGCCGCAATCCGGGCACAGCGGCAAAGGCCCCAGCCAGCGGCACGCGGCTTCATCGACGCGCGCTTGCAGACCATCGGCCGGCCAAATCCTCTCCGAACAAGGTCGACTGCATTGCAGGTGGTGGATGGAGCCGTGGCATTCCTCGATCGCCTGGGTATCGAAGCCAGCCTTTTGAAACTGCCCGTCCACATTGCTGGTGAACACAAAACAGCCGCCAGGCAGGCGCTGGCCCCATTGGCGCAGCAGCGCAAAGCCCGCATGCGGCTGCGTCGCCCGGTACAGCGCCAGACGGTGGCCATAAAAGCCCCAAGCCAGCGCCGGATCGCGCGCAAAACGCCGCGCATTGGCGATCTCAGTAAAAGACAGGCACGCCCGCCCCAACGCCGGGTAAGCGCGCCAAAACCCTTCGTCGCCACGGAAGTCGGGCAGCCCCGAATCCACCCCCATGCCCGCGCCCGCGCACACCAGCAGCGCATCGGCCTGCGCTACCAGTGCGGCGGCGCGCGCCAAGTTTTCATTGCAATCTTTCACACCTTGTATCTGCGTCATATGCATCCCATCTTGTCTCGCTGCGGAGTGCCCAACGGGGAAAAGATCCAGCGCCCCATTTTGGCTTTCCGTGCAGCGCGCCCTTCTCACATCCCCATGCTGTAGCGCCTCTGTTCAAAACTTCTACGCGGCGCTCGAGAAAGCGGATTTGGGCGCTCTGAGGTGGGGCCGCCTTGCAACCCATCGCAAACCGCTTCTTGCCCATTCGCGCCGAGATTTTGAACAATCTCTTACGCACACCATGTTTGACCTTGCCCTGTTCCAGCACGCCATCGCCGCCTGCCAATTACCCCACGGCAAGCACCCGACCATCCAAGACGCCCTGGCCTTCCAATGGGCAGGCCAATGCCAAGTCTGGCAAAAGCAAAACGCCACTCTACCCGCGCTGCCCGTTGCAGGCGGTGCGCTCTGGCTGTCGGTGGCCGATGGCGTATCGGCCAGCCCGCATGCCGCTCTGGCCAGCCGCAGCTTGCTGCACACCCTGCACCACCGGGCCGACCTGCTGCCCGGCAGCGCATCGGCCCTGCCGGCCCTGGTGCGCGCAGCCGTCTCGGCATGGCAAGCGCGCTACCTCAGGCCCGCCACGCAAGGCGCCTCCACCACGCTGGCCAGCCTGATGATCCAGAATGGCCAAGCCTGCGCCGTCAACTGCGGCGACTCGCGCATCTGGCGCCTGCGTCCAAACGCCACGGGCGGCATGGCCTGGCAACAACTCAGCCGCGACCACACCATCTGGCAGCACATGCTGGACGAAGGCGAAGTCAGCCCCGAACAGCACGGCGCCAGCGCATCCATCTACCAGGGCTTGTTGCATTGTTTGACCTTGGGCAGCGACCAGGGCGACGAGCCCGACTGGCTGGACGACCCGGCAGACGACGACACCCCGCCGCCAACGCCTGAAAACTGGCTGCACATCTGGCATGGCCAGGTGCAAGCGGGCGACGTGTTCATCCTGGCCACCGATGGCCTGCACGACAGCCTAGGCGATGAGCGCCTACCACTGCTGTGGCAGCGTCAGGCCAGCCTGGATGCCAATGTGCAGACCCTGAAGGCGGCCTACTTGCAGGCCGGCGCGCCGGACGACTGTTCGGTGGTGGTGGTGAGGGTGCAAAATTGTCATGTTTGATTTTCAATTAGAAGTTCGAAAAATCAGAAACACAACAACATGAAGAAATTGCATCACACCATCAAAGATTTTCAATTATTGGCGTTCAGCATCCCCGCCAAAAACTCACCAAGCCTTTGCCGCGCAGCATTGCTTAGCAGACCACCTGAGCGGGATGTCGGGGAAGGCACTACTGCAACAAGCGTCCTATGACTCTCATCAGAGTACTGAACATATATTTCAAATTTACAGCCATCAACCTTTTTCTTTTCAAATAACCTATCTCCCATCAGAAATGCACGCCTAAAATCTTCCGGATATCTTTCACTAACACCGAAACAAATAATCAGCTTTGGCCTCTTTTCCTGCACCCAGGATCTCATTACAGGAAATCTATTCTTCGCAACCCACTCAACATAATCATTCTTGTTGCTGAATTTTGTTGCCTGCCGATGAACTTCAGTCCACAACTCTTTTTTTATATTCCTGAAAGCAAGAGGGTAAAGATTGATCTTGGCATAACCTCTGCACCCCTTGACAAAAGGGCGAACTCTATGAGCGAAATCTTTGTAGTGCTCGGCCCTTCCAACCTCACGGAAACCATTACCTCTCTCATCGAGAGCATGAATTGCAGAAAAAATTTTGAAGCAGGCCCTATTGTATGGATACACCCATTGCTCCTCGACATTATCATAGCCTTCCGCATTTACGGGACTCCTGAAGCACTCCCTCATTGCATCCACATCCAGATTGCCATCAATATTCCTCGGGCTACCCCACTCTATGCCACACACCCAAATAGATGGATTTCCCGGATCACCCCAATCCCCGCCATCACAGCCAGAGTAATTCAGCGCCCAGTTTGCAAAGTCCCTATCCACTCCATCGTTCACGGCATCATCCTTTCATAAAAAATAGGCGCCATAAAAAACCAAACCAGCGTTAGAGTATCTATGCACCTTGTGCTCCCCCGCGCTGGCCGCAAAACCGTTTAATCGCAAGGCGGGGCGCTCTCGCAGGGGGCGAAAAGTGCATAACACACTCTAACAATCATTAATTCAAAAAAGCAGCGCATCTCTGCGCTGCTTTTTTGTTTCTTACACCCCGCTTACACCGCCCTGCTCTGCGGCCTTGAAGCGCAGTTCCACCATCAGGCGGCGCAGGTATTGCTCTGCGCTCAGGCTTTCACCCAACAACTGGCGCTGCCGCGCCACGTTGGCGAAGTCGCCTGCCGTCAGCCCTGGCATGTGCAGCAGCCGCTCGGCCACGGGCGCGGGCAGCTCGCTGGCGCGGTCGGCGTCGCCCAGGGTTTCGCGGGCGAGCAGGCGCAGGCGCTGCTCGGGCTTGAGCGGGCGGAACTCCAGCTTGAAGTCGAAGCGCCGCAATGCGGCGGCGTCCAGCTTGTCGGCCAGGTTGGTGGCGGCAATCAGGATGCCGGGAAAGCTCTCCATGCATTGGAGCAACTGGTTGACCTGCGTGGCTTCCCAGCTTTTTTCTGCCAGCGTGCGGCTGCGCAGCAGGCTGTCGACCTCGTCGAGCAGCAGGATGCTGCGCTGCGGGTCGGTGCTGTCGAACAGGCGGGCTATGTTTTGTTCGGTCTCGCCCACCCATTTGGACATCAGCTCGGCGCTGGTGCGCACGATCAGTTCGCGCTCCAGGGCCTCGGCCAGCACGTGCGCAAACTCCGTCTTGCCAGTGCCTGGCGGGCCGAAGAAGCACAGCCGCCCCTGGCCGCTGCGCTGCAAGGCCGCCATGATGCGGCCCGGCGCCAGTTCGCCGGCCAGGTTCAGGAATTCCAGATCGAACTCCGTGGCCGACTGGCGCAGGTGCGGCTGGCCGCTGCCATGCAGCAAGCGACGGCTGGCGGCAATGCCTTGGCGCACCGCATCGGCGGCGTCGGCACCGGGCAGCAGCTTGAGCAGGCGGCTGGCCATGCCGAACTGGGCCGGTTGCAGCTTGTCGTCGCGCGCCAGTTGCTCGCGCAGCGCCTGGGGCACGCTGCCATCGGGCAGGTGCACCTGGGCGATGCGCTGGCGCACGGCCAGCGGCGGCGTGCCCACGGCCATGGGCAGCATGAAGCGGCGCAGAAAGGCCTGGTCCATACCGCGCACCTGGTTGGTGATCCAGATGGCCGGCACGAGGTTTTCCTCCAGCGTGCGGTTGATCCAGCCTTTGTTGCTGCCGGCCCGCTCACCGTTGCCCTGCAATACGGCCAGCATGCCTGCTGCGTCATCGAACACATCTTCCACCTCATCAAATACCAATACACATTGCCGGTCATGGCGCAACAGGCGTTGCAGCAGCACGTAGGCCGACAGCCTTTCCGAGCGATCCATGGGCTCGCCCTCGTCGGTTTCGGTGCGCACGCGGCAGGCCCGCAGGCCTGCGGCAGCAGCCAGGCTGTAGGCCAGCTCTGTCTTGCCGGTGCCCGGCGGCCCGTAGAGCAAGGCGTTGACGCCGGGCTCGGCCATAGTGGCAGCCTGCCGCAGCACCTGCGCCGCACGCTGTGCTTGGCCCAGCAGGTGCGGGAAATCCTGCAACTGCCACGGGCTGGCGCCGGCAGGTTCCAGAAAGACGTCCAGCAGTTCCTCCCGCGTGGCAGGCTCGGCCACCAGCACCATGTTCAGCTCATCGCCAGTCTCCAGCATGTCATCCAGGTCGCGGGAGTATTTGCGGAATTTCAGCAGCTTCATCGTCACCAAGGGCGACTGGGCGCTGACGGCCTGCATGACTTGCAGGGGCTTGCAAGCCAGCACCTTGGCCAGCAAGAACATGGCGGTATCCATGCCTTTGCAATCGATCCCTCGCAGCAGCCCGTCGAAGGCAAGCACGGCATGCCTTTTTTCGGCCATGTCCAGCAAGCACTGCTCCACCCGGTTAAACCCCGCCTGCTCAGCCAGCAGCCGAACGCTGGGGTGCGTAGGCTCCTGGCCATCGGCCAAGGCCAACGCTTGCCAATCGGCGCTCGAAAGCTGCTCGCGCATCAGGCCCAACATGTCTACGAGCAAATCCATCAAATCCCCACATTGACGGCCACTCAGCTGCTTGTACGCCATCAGCCGCGCGGCCTCCTGGGCTGCATCGCCCCCTTGGCGGATACGCATGAAGCTGGCCCTCAGGATGTCCGAATACATCCCTTCGCCCGTGGATAGTCGCTGGAGCCTGGGCGCCAACTCAGCGATCAGCACATCGCGCTCCCACAGGGGCAGGCATACACACCACAGATGGCGCACCAGGTCGTGATTTCGAGACAAATCCAGCTCGTCCTGGCACATCCAAAAACGCAGCGCCAGGTGGGCGGCGCGCAACTCGACCGGATCGATTTTGTCCATATCAGCACGCAAAATACGCTTATTTGTTCCATTTTTCGTCATTTAAAAATCCTTCCATTCCATTCATTTCCAGTACGCAAAACGGCGGCTGTCGAAGTGCCAGGCCAACAAATTGCCCCGCTGCTCCCCCTCCTCCAGCACCAGGCCCAGCACCAAATCCAGCGGTTCGCGGAAGTAGTTCGAGCCTGAGTTGAGCTCCTCATCGAAGACAGGTTCTGTCAGCACCTGCAAGACAATGGCGGGGCGGCCATCCACGGGGTAGCGGCGGTTGCGCAAGCCGGGTTTCCAGGTCACCAAATCGCCCGGCTGAAAACACTGCCTGCGCCGCAGGGCCTGAAAGCGCGTTTGCAGGGCCTGGACCAACTCCTCATGACTGCACCCGTAAGGCAAGTCTTCATCCGCCAACGGCATGGAAGATTCGACATCTATCTGCAATTTGCTCAATAAATCCTTGGCTGAGCCTTGCTTGGGTCGATCGTTTTTCATATTCATCCTTTCAATCAATTGCTGCGGACGCACTGCCGCAGGGAGGAATCCGACGAGGGGCGTCTTAAGCGTGGATTTGCAGAAAAAAAACCGGCGCCGCGTGTGCGGGGCCGGTTTTGAGATGGCGCTTAGCGAAGAGTGCTTTGGTTCAACAAGGTAACGCGGCGGCAGGTTTCATAAGCAACGCCAACGAGAGACTGTTGCCGTGCGGGCCGCGCGTGTCGCAGACTTGCACGACCCCGTCATCTTCGATGCAGCCCACGGCAATGCCCGCTTGTTGCAAGAAGTGCGTGTACCGGATAGATCTGCACTCACCACATTACATATCAAAATAAATATTGACCCATATCCAACTTACCGAAACAGGGCGATTTTATTGCCTAATGATTTATAAAAAAACCGGCTACGCAAAGCGCAGGCCGGTTTCCGTTGCGTCAAAGACAAAGGCTGGCTGGCTGTTACTGCGCAGCTTTCACGGCTTCGGCCACTTCCGCGTACTCGGGGATCTGGTCGAAGTTCATGTAGCGGTACACGCTGGCCTTGTCGGCGTCGATCACGCCCATTTCCTTGAGGTATTCCTCAGGCGTGGGCAGGTAGCCCAGGCGCGAGGCGATGGCGGCCAGCTCGGCGCTGCCCAGGTAGACGTTGGTGTTCTTGCCCAGGCGGTTGGGGAAGTTGCGCGTGCTGGTGGAGATCACCGTCGCGCCTTCGCGCACCTGCGCCTGGTTGCCCATGCACAGCGAGCAGCCGGGCATTTCGGTGCGCGCGCCGGCGGTGCCGAAGGCGGCGTAGTGGCCTTCCTTGATGAGCTCGTCCTGGTCCATCTTGGTGGGCGGGGCCACCCACAGCTTGACGGGGATGTCGCGCTGGCCGCCCAGCAGCTTGGCGGCGGCGCGGAAGTGGCCGATGTTGGTCATGCACGAACCGATGAAGGCTTCGTCGATCTTCTCGCCCGCCACTTCGGAGAGGAACTTGGCGTCGTCCGGGTCGTTGGGGCAGCAGACGATGGGCTCCTTGATCTCGTTCATGTCGATCTCGATCACGGCGGCGTATTCGGCGTCGGCGTCGGCCTCCAGCAGCTCGGGCTTGGCCAGCCACTGCTCGACTTTCTCGATGCGGCGCGCCAGGGTCTTGGCGTCCTGGTAGCCATTGGCGATCATGTTCTTCATGAGCACGATGTTCGAGTTGAGGTACTCGATGATCGGCTCCTTGTCGAGCTTGATGGTGCAGCCGGCGGCGCTGCGCTCGGCGCTGGCGTCGGAGAGCTCGAAGGCTTGCTCCACCTTCAGGTTGGGCAGGCCCTCGATCTCCAGGATGCGGCCGGAGAAGATGTTTTTCTTGCCGGCCTTGGCCACAGTCAGCAGCCCGGCCTTGATGGCGTACAGCGGGATGGCGTGCACCAGGTCGCGCAGCGTGACGCCCGGTTGCAGCTCGCCCTTGAAGCGCACCAGCACGCTCTCGGGCATGTCCAGCGGCATCACGCCGGTGGCCGCGCCGAAGGCAACCAGGCCCGAACCGGCAGGGAAGCTGATGCCGATCGGGAAGCGCGTGTGGCTGTCGCCGCCCGTGCCCACGGTGTCGGGCAGCAGCAAGCGGTTGAGCCAAGAGTGGATCACGCCGTCGCCCGGGCGCAGTGCCACGCCGCCGCGGTTGCTGATGAAGGCGGGCAGCTCGCGGTGGGTTTTCACGT
>JAUMYU010000065.1 GCA_030528485.1 Comamonadaceae bacterium | reverse complement strand
TGGCAAGCGTGGCAACGCAGCGAGTGCATGGTTTTGGGGCCAGCCCGAAGGGAGAAGCGCCCCGGCATGCGCATTGCGGCGTTGCCGTCCCCTTGCAGCGCAGCCAGGCTGCGGCGGGGACGACGCCTTGCACTACACACGCCGGGGCGCTCTCGCGGGGGGCGGAAAGTGCATAACACGCTCTAGAATCGCGCCCTTCTTTGTTCTTTGGTTTCTTATTGATGTAAGGGCCTGTGCGCACTCCTTGTGCGGGCCAGGCTCTCGGGGCTGCGTTGGATGCAGCCCTTTGTTTCTTTTTCCAGGCCATGTCCGAGCACCACACCCCCGCTGCCGAAGCACCCCCCCAGGATGAAAACAAGCTGATCGCCGAGCGCCGCGAGAAATTGCACGCGCTGCGCGCTGCGGCGGCCCAGACGGGCCAGCCCGTGTTCCCCAACGATTTCAAGCCCGATGCCCGCGCCGCCAGCCTGCATGCCGAACATGGCGACACGCCCGCGCCCGAGCTGGAGGAAAAAGCCCGGCGCGTGGCCATTGGCGGGCGCATGGTGCTCAAGCGCGTGATGGGCAAGGCCAGCTTTGCCACCGTGCAGGACGGCACGGGCCGCATCCAGGCCTACATTACCCGCGATGGCGTGGGCGAGGAGGTGTACGCTGACTTCAAACGCTGGGACTTGGGCGACATCATCGCCTGCGAGGGCGAGCTGTTCAAAACCAGGACGGGCGAGCTCTCCGTCAAGGTCGATCGCCTGCGGCTGATGACCAAAAGCCTGCGCCCGCTGCCCGACAAACACCACGGCGTGGCCGACCAGGAGCTGAAATACCGCCAGCGCTACGTCGATCTCATCTCCGACGAAACCACCCGCGCGCGCTTTGTGCTGCGCAGCCAGGCGCTGTCGGGCATGCGCGCCTTCATGGTCGAGCACGGTTTTCTGGAGGTGGAAACGCCCATGCTCCACCCCATCCCCGGCGGCGCCAATGCCAAGCCCTTCGTCACCCACCACAACGCGCTCGATCAGGACATGTTCCTGCGCATCGCGCCCGAGCTATACCTCAAGCGCCTGATCGTGGGCGGCTTCGAGCGCGTGTTCGAGATCAACCGCAGCTTCCGCAACGAAGGCATCAGCGTGCGCCACAACCCCGAGTTCACGATGATGGAGTTCTACGCCGCGTGGTGGAACTACCGTGACTTGATGGACTACACCGAGGCGCTGATTCGCACCACCGTGCAAAAAGCCGCAGGCACGCTGCAACTGCACTACCAGGGCCAGGCGGTGGACTTGGCCCAGCCTTTTGCGCGCATGACCATCCGCGAAGCCATCGAGCGCCATTGCGAAGGCGCGGGCGGTGGCAATGTGGACAGCCGCGACTGGCTCATCGCCGCGCTCACCCGGGCCGGCTTGAGCGAGAAGGACGACAAACTCTCCGCCCGCTCGCTGGCCGCGCTGCAAGTGCTGCTGTTTGAGGAGGCGGTCGAATCCAAGCTCTGGCAGCCCACCTTCATCATGGAGCACCCGACCGAAATCAGCCCGCTGGCGCGCGCCAACGACCAGCGCCCCGAGGTGACCGAACGCTTTGAGCTCTACATCACCGGGCGCGAAATGGCCAACGGCTTTTCCGAGCTCAACGACGCCGAAGACCAGGCCGAACGCTTCAACGCCCAGGTGCGCGCCAAGGACGAAGGCGACGACGAAGCCATGTATTTCGACCACGACTTCGTGCGCGCCCTGGAATACGGTATGCCCCCCACGGGCGGCTGCGGCGTGGGCATCGACCGCCTGATGATGCTCATCACCGACAGCGGCAGCATCCGCGACGTCATCCTGTTCCCCGCCCTGCGCAAGGAGTAACAGGCCCCGCGTCCGG
Organism: Comamonadaceae bacterium; assembly: GCA_030528485.1. GTDB lineage: Bacteria > Pseudomonadota > Gammaproteobacteria > Burkholderiales > Burkholderiaceae_C > Lampropedia. Next base: position 11,626 of record JAUMYU010000065.1, on the reverse strand, counting down.
CTGCCATGCAAATTCCACGCTATTGGGCCGAAGCCAGCGCCCCTGCCAAGAAACGCTCTCGTCATCGCGTCAACGTGCGGCGCTGGGGGTGGTCGGACGACAGTCCTGCTGCTGCCCAGGCCCATGCCCAGCAGCGCCTGCAAGAAGCCTTGGCCTGCATGGGCAAGCCTGGTGAGCCTCGCGCCCGCGAAAGTCACCCGCGCGGCTACAACGGCGCTGACGGTCTGCCCATCTGCGAAGAAATTCTGGACACGCGCGGCAGCGCCGTGCTGACCCGCAACAGCTACGGTGCGCATTGCCTGAACACGCCCGATGTGCTGTTTGCCGATGTGGACTACGCGAATCGCTACAAAGGTCTGGGGATGGGCGGCGTGATCGTGCTGCTCTTTCTCTGCGGGATCGGCTTTATGGCTGGCTGGGCATCGACGGCCTACGCCATCGGCTTGGCGCTGGTCATGCTGCTGCTGTTTTCCGCCTATCAAAACTGGGCCCATCGCCCCGCAGTACAGCACCGGCGGGCGCTGCGCCGCATCCGAAGCTTTGTCCGCCAGCACCCCGACTGGGGCTTGCGCGTGTACCAAACCCCGGCGGGCCTGCGCGTGCTTGTCACGCACCAGCCATTCATGCCCGGCGCGCCCGAGGTGCTAGCCCTGTTTGACGCCTTGCGCGTTGACCCGCTGTACCGCCGCATGTGCCAGGTGCAGCAGTGCTTTCGCGCCCGCGTCAGCGCCAAACCCTGGCGCATGGGCATCCGCTCCAGCATCATGCCCAACGTCCGCATCAAATGGCCCGTGCCGCCCCAGTACGCCCAGCATCGGGCCACCTGGGTGGCAGCCTATGAAAAAGCCGCCCGGCAGTACGCGGCTTGTCGCCTCGTTGAAAGTCTGGGCCGTCCGGAAGTGGATCCCGGCGTCCAAGTCGTGCTGGATTGGCACGACGCGCTCAGTCAGGCACGCAGCGCGCTCCCCCTGGCCTGATGGGATCTTTTGCCCGGCGGGCAATGAAGCGGTTTGGGGCAGTCTCTCTGTTGCAGGGCCTCGCCGGGCGCTCGGCCTGTTTGCATCGCTGGCAGGCACGTAGAATGCAGGCTTTGGCCCCGCAAGCGGCCTGAAAAGCAGGCTTTGCCATGAGGGGTGTGTAAATTGCCTGCAAATAAAAGCATTTAAATAAAAAATGAAAACATTTAATGTAAAATAAACCAATTTTCACGCGGTTGCAGGTGTCGCATTTGGTGATGTTTTGCAACCGTTGTTTGCGTTGTACTGGAGCTCTGAATGGATTTAAGAAAACTCAAAACCCTGGTCGATCTCGTATCGGAATCCAACGTCACGGAGCTGGAAATCACCGAGGCCGAAGGCAAGGTGCGCATCGTCAAAGGCGGCGCGCCCGTCTATGTGCAAGCGCCGGTGGCCGCGCCCGTGACCACCCTTGCCGCGCCCGCTGCACCCCTTGCGCCCCAGTCGGCAGCCGCACCGGCGGCTTCGGCAGAGGGAGCAGGCGCGCCTGCGGCCAGCGCCCCGGCAGGCGCCACCATTACCGCCCCCATGGTGGGTACCTTCTACCGCGCTCCCAACCCCACGGCCGAGCCGTTCGTGGAAGTGGGCATGCAGGTGAAAGAAGGGCAAACCGTGTGCATCATCGAGGCCATGAAAATCCTCAATGAAATCGAGGCCGACCGCTCCGGCGCCATCAAGCAAGTGCTGGTGGAGAATGGTCAGGCGGTGGAGTACGGCCAGCCGCTGTTCATCATCGAATAAACGCCCGCCGCGCGGGCATTCTTCCTCGCAGACGGGCGTTCGCACAGGCCACGGGCCGCAGCGTTGACGACGGCCAGCAGGCCGCACGCCCTTTCGCTCCTCTTGCGCACGGCGCAACTTCCCATCCATGTTCAAGAAAATTTTGATTGCCAACCGGGGCGAAATCGCCCTGCGCATCCAGCGCGCCTGCCGCGAGCTGGGCATCAAATCGGTAATGGTGTATTCGCAGGCCGACCGCGACGCGAAGTACGTGCGCCTGGCCGATGAGGCCATCTGCATCGGCCCGCCGCCCGCTGCGGGCAGCTATCTGCAAATGCCCGCGATCATCTCCGCCGCCGAAGTCAGCGATGCCGAGGCCATCCACCCCGGCTACGGCTTCTTGAGCGAGAACGCCGATTTTGCCGAGCGCGTGGAGCAAAGCGGCTTCGTCTTTATCGGGCCGACCGCCCAATCCATCCGCACCATGGGCGACAAGGTTTCGGCCAAACAGGCCATGCTGGCGGCGGGCGTGCCCTGCGTGCCCGGCTCCGAGGGCGAGCTGCCCGACGATCCTGCCGAAGTGCGCGCCATCGCCAGCCGCATTGGCTACCCCGTCATCATCAAGGCCGCAGGCGGCGGCGGCGGGCGCGGCATGCGCGTGGTGCACACCGAAGCGGCCTTGCTGGCGGCGGTGCAAATGACCAAGAGCGAGGCCCAGGCCGCCTTCGGCAACCCGGCCGTTTACATGGAAAAGTTCCTGGAGAACCCGCGCCACATCGAAATCCAGGTGCTGGCCGACAACCACGGCAGGGCCATCTACCTGGGCGAGCGCGACTGCTCCATGCAGCGACGCCACCAGAAAGTGATCGAGGAAGCGCCCGCCTTCGGCATCGAGCGCGCGCTGATCGACCGCATCGGCCAAAGCTGCGCCAACGCCTGCCAGCGCCTGGGCTACCGGGGTGCGGGCACGTTCGAGTTTTTGTACGAAAACGGCGAGTTCTACTTCATCGAAATGAACACCCGCGTGCAGGTCGAGCACCCCGTCACCGAGATGATTACCGGCATCGACATCGTTCAGGCCCAAATCCGCATCGCTGCGGGCGAGCCGCTGGCTTACCAGCAAAGCGATGTGCGCTTGCATGGCCATGCCATCGAGTGCCGCATCAATGCGGAAGACCCGTACAAATTCATCCCCTCGCCCGGCAAAGTCTCCACCTGGCACCCGCCTGGCGGGCTGGGCGTGCGGGTCGATTCGCACATGTACTCGGGCTATACCGTGCCGCCCAATTACGACTCCATGATCGGCAAAATCATCGTTCACGCCGACACGCGCGAGCAGGCCATCGCCCGCATGAACAGCGCCTTGCTGGAAACCGTGGTCGAAGGCATCAAAACCAATATCCCGCTGCACCGCGAGCTGATGGTCGATGGCGGCTTTGTCGCGGGCGGCACCAACATCCATTACCTGGAGAAATGGCTGGAGCAGCACGCCGACGCGCACAAATAAACGCTCTGCCAAGCACTCTGCCGTGAGCACTTCTGTCTGCCCGCCGCGCAAGCCCTGCCCGCACGCAAACAGGCAAGGCCCATCCTTGCCGGGCCTTGCGCCACTGGCACGATCAGGGGCGCGGGTGTGTCTTGTCTGGACAGGGTATTTCCAGATCAATATAAAAACGATTTCCCTGAAATATTGCCGAAACAAGGCAATTTTTTATACTTTTGATTTGTAATTTTCATTTCTGAAAGCCAGCCGCAGCATGTACGCCCTGAATCTGCTCTGTCCCCAAGAGCGCGTGGACATCGTCAGCGAAGCCCTGGAGGCGCTCGACGCCCTCAGCGTCTCGGTGGAAGACGCCGACGCCCTCACCGATGCCGAGCAAGCCCTGTTTGGCGAACCCGGCATGGAACCTGCACGCCAGGCGTGGAACCGCAGCGTCGTGCAAGCCCTTTTCCCCACCCAGGCCCAGGCGCAAGAAGCGCAGCAACTACTGGCCGTGCAGGACTTCTTCCAGGACTGCCAGGTGCAATCGCTGCAAGAAGTGCCCGAGCAAGACTGGGTCAGCCTCACCCAGGCGCAATTTGCCGCCGTGCCCATTACCGACAGCTTCTGGATCGTCCCCAGTTGGCACGCCGTGCCCGAACAAGCCAGCCTGAGCATCGAGCTTGACCCCGGCATGGCCTTTGGCACCGGCACCCACCCCACCACGCGCATGTGCCTGCGCTGGCTGGCGCGCCAGGGCGATGCGCAGGCGCTGCAAGGGCGCTCCGTGCTCGACTACGGCTGCGGCTCGGGCATCCTCGCCATCGCTGCCGCCAAATTCGGCGCCACGCTGGTGGACGCGGTGGACATCGACCAGGCCGCCGTCACCACCACCTGCGCCAACGCCGAGAAAAACCACGTCGCCCTGCGCAGCGGCCTGCCAGAGCTGGTCGCTCCCGGCAGCCAATACCACGTCGTGCTCGCCAACATCCTGGCCAACCCCCTGCAAGTGCTCGCCCCCCTGCTGTGCAGCCACGTCGCCCCCGGCGGCCACCTGGTGCTGGCGGGCATCCTGGAGCGCCAGGCCGAGCTGCTGAAAACCGCCTATGCCCCCTGGCTGGCGCTGGAAGTCAGCGACTGCGAAGACGGCTGGATTTTGATGACGGCCAGAAAGCTTGAGAATTCCAAATCATGATAAAAATCATGTGTTGCTAATATTGCAGAAATATTGGTGTTTTATTTCTTTTTGGTTTGTAATTTTAAACGCGCTGAAGGTTCGGTGCCGCCGGTCGCGCCCACCCTTGGCCTGTTTGGGGCAGGTGCCATTCGGGCACAATAGCGCGCTTTGTTTTTCGCTCATCGCACTGAGCCGATGAGGGCTTGATCCGATCCGCATGCAATCCGTCACCCGATGCCCCACCTGTGCGACCAAATTCAAGGTCTTGCCGGAGCAATTGCGTGCGTCGGAAGGATGGGTGCGGTGCGGACGGTGCAACAACGTCTTTGACGCCACCGACCATTTCGTTGAACCCGCAGCGCCCGGCGAGGCCGCCGCGCCAGCGCCACAGCCCAGCGCTCGCGCCACGGAGCCGGGCGCGTCGGCGGCCCCGCCGGCCATGCCCGAGCGCCCTACCGAGCGTTGGCTGAAGGATTTGAGCGAAACCTTCCGCCCCAGTGTCGAGGCAATGGACGTCGAGGCGATGAGCGAGACAAGTAGCGCGGCATCGCAATCGCCCCTCTCGTCGCCCGATGAGCAGGGCGGGCAGCCATGGCTGAACCACCCTGACCAGCCCGCCAAGCCCGAGTCCGCCGCCCCCATTTCGCCAGAGCATGGCGTGTTCGATGGGGATTGGCCCGCAGGGCGCGATCTTCCGGAGCAGGCCGCGCCAACGCCAGAGCCTGCCCCCTCCGATGCCGACGCAGAGCCTGATGCCGCTGCGGAACTTTCGGCCCAGGCCAGTGTGGCCGTCAACGCCGCGCTGCTGGAAGCGGCTGCTGCGGCATCCACCTTTCAACAAGAAGTCGAACGCTGGCAGGCCGGGCAAGGTCAAGGCCACCGGGCGTCCGCCCACTCCGCCGCAGAGGCTGCGCCAGACGCCGTGACCGATACCGCGGATGCCCCCCAGGCTGCCGATGGCGCAGCGGCCGGTGCGCCGTCTGGCGCTGTATCTGCATGGTTTTCCGTGTCTGCGTCCGTGCCTGCAACGGGTGCGGCGCTCAATCCCCATGCAGTGCAGGCGCAAGCCATGCAGCCGGGAGCGCCATCGCCCGCGTCGGCTGCGCCCGCCAAGGAGGCGGACGTGCTTGCGGGCGCCATCGTGCTCGCGCCCGCCGTCCACGCCAGCGCTGCGCCAACACCTGCCCCGTCCGGGCCGAGCCAGCGCCACGCGCCCGATGCGCAGTCCGCGGCGTCGCCACCGGCAGCGGCGCCCGCCGAACCCGTCCCGAACAGCCTGTTCCAGACGGCAGCAGCGCCCAGCCGGGCCGCGCTGGAGGAAGCCGCAGCGCGCGAGGCCGACGAGGCTTTGCGCTCGCAATACCACGCACAGTTCAGCCAAACGCAGGAGTTGAATTTCGTGCGCCAGGCGGCGCGTGATGCGTTCTGGCGCCATCCGGCCGTCATGGCGGCCCAAGATGCGTTCTACAACCGCGACAGCCTGGCTGCCTACAGTCCGCAGATGAAAACCCGCATGCAGGCGTTTTGCCGCTTGGCGGGCTGCCAGATTGCGCCCTTGCGCGCCTTGCCCGCGCTGGAGATTGAAGGCTCCACCTTCCAGGGCCACGGCGACGGGGTATTTACGCTTTTCTGGTCGGTGCGCAACCGCGGCATCCAATCGGTGCGGACCCCCGATTTGCTCCTGGGCCTGCGCGATGATGCAGGGCAGACCCGCATACGTCGCGTCTTTCCCGCCGCCCAGTTGCCCTCGACCCCGCTGGAAATGGCTCCCGGCGAGCAATGGCAAGGCACGCTGCACTTGCGGCTGGCCGATCATGCCGAGGCCGTGACGGGCTACCAGTTGCAAATCTTTTACGGCAACCCTTGAGAGGCTCGCTCCCCCTGTGGCTTGTTACCGCTTTTCTTTCGCTTTCCTCACCCATTTCGCTTGAAAGGACTCGACCATGGCCGTGCTGGTATGTGGCTCCATCGCCTTTGACACCATCATGAATTTCCAGGGCAGCTTTGCGCAGCAAATCCTGCCCGCGCAGTTGCACATCTTGAATCTCTCGTTCCTGGTGAACGACATGCGCAAGGACTACGGCGGCTGCGCAGGCAACATCGCCTATGGCCTGAAGCTGCTGGGCGGGCAGCCCGTGCCAATGGCCACCATCGGGCAGGATGGCAACGAATACCTGGCCCGCTTCGATGCCCTGGGCATTGACCGCAGCCTGGTGTTGCAACTGCCCGACAGCTACACCGCCCAAGCCATGATCATGACGGACATGGACAACAACCAGATCACCGCCTTCCACCCCGGTGCGATGGCGATGGCGCATCACAACGTCATTGAGGATTTGCCCGAAGGCGTGCAACTGGCCATCGTCTCGCCCGACGGGCGCGACGCCATGCTGGAGCGCGCCGAGCAGCTTGCGGCGATGCAGGTGCCCTGGGTGTTTGATCCGGGTCAGGCGCTGTCCATGTTCAGCGGCAAGGAGCTGCGCGATTTCATCGCCAGGGCCGACTGGGTGACGGTGAACGATTACGAAGGGCAATTGCTGGTGGAGCGCACGGGCCTGTCCTTCCGCGAGATTGCCGCGCAGGTCAAGGGCCTGATCGTGACGCTGGGCGCGCAAGGCTGCGATATCTGGATTGGTGCTGAGAAAGAGCGCGTGCCCGCCGTGGAGATTGAGGCGCCGGTGGATCCCACCGGCTGCGGCGACGCCTGGCGCGCCGCGCTGCTGTACGGTCTGGAGCGCGGCTGGACGCTGGCCCAATGCGCCCGCCTGGGCAATGCGGTGGCTGCGCGCAAGATCACCACGCACGGCCCGCAGAACTACACGCTGGAAGGTCTGGATATCGCCGCGTTTGCCGCATGAGCGTTGCGGCCCGGCTCAAAGCCCTGCTGGCGCTGATCGCGGCGGTGCTGGTCATGGCCGTGGGGTACCACAACCGCGGCTGGGCCGGTTTCTGGATGGCCTCGGGCGGCGTGGTGTTTCTGGCGCTGCTCTACATCAACCGATTTTTGCGCGTGCTGCGCGTGGCCTCCAACGCGCCCAAGGGGCTGGCCTCTAGCGCGGTCATGCTCAACGCCCGTTTGCGGCGCGGCATGCGTTTGATTGATGTGGTCAAGCTCACACGCTCGCTGGGCCAGCCGCAAGGCGCGTTGGGCGGAGCGGTGGAGGTGTACCGCTGGGCCGACCCGGGCGGCGCCTGGGTGGAGTGCCAGTTCACGCACGGCGCCTTGAATCAATGGCAATTGCACCGCCCGCCAGAGCCGTAAGCCGATGCTTCGGGCCAGCCGCCAGAGGCCACGGCCAGCCCGTAAAATTGCCCGTTTCGTTTTTCGTCATACGGTATGCGCAGCGTTTTGGCGCGCGCAGGCCCTGGATAGTGAGAAAACCCCATGAGCACCCGCACTCCCGCCCCCATTGAGCTGAGCGCCAAGGATTTGGACGACCACGGCGATGTTTTCTGCCCCAACCCCAAAGCGGACATGGCGCTGTGGAATGGGCATCCGCGCGTCTTTTTGAACGTCTCACGCACCGGCCAGGCCGTATGCCCTTATTGCGGCACGCGCTACACGCTCAAAGCGGGCGAGGTCTTCCGCGGCCATTGATCGTTGCTCAATGGCAGTCAGCCCTGAGGCGGCCAGCGCAGCGGTCGCGCCACGCGCTTACACCCTCAGCGTGGTCATGATTGTGAAAAACGAGGCGGCCAATTTGCGCCGCCTGTTGCCGTTGGTGGCGCCGGTGGCCGATGAAATCGTCCTCCTCGACTCGGGCAGCTCCGACGACGGGCAGGCCGTGGCGCAGCAATATGGCGCGCAGTGGCACGTCGCCAGCGATTGGCAGGGCTTTGGCATCCAGCGCCAGCGGGCGCAGGCGCTCTCCAGGGGCGATTGGATTCTGGTGCTGGATGGCGACGAGTCGCCCGATGCGGTTTTGCTGGAGGCCATCGCCCGCGTCAAGACGCAAGCGCCGGGCGACACCGTCTATGGCATCCGCCGTATCGACGAGGTGTTTGGCCACCTGATCGACTACCCCCGGCGCGGCATCAAGGCGCACTGGCGGCTGTATCCGCGCCGCTTCGGCTATTGCGACAGCGCGGTGCATGAGTCGTTGCAGCTCCAGGGCGCACAAACGCAGGTGCTGCCCGGCTTTTTGCGCCACCACACGGCGGCCACGCCGCATTTCTGGCTGGAAAAGCGCCTGTCCTACGCCATGGCCTGGGCGTGCGATCGCCAGCAGGGCCGCCGCACGGGCGTGGCCGCTGTGCTGCTGCACAGCCTCTGGGCCTTCATCAAGCAATATTTTTTCGACCGGCGCTTTCTCTGCGGCCGCTACGGCTGGATTTACGCCTGGCTGTTCGCCCAGTACACCTTGCACAAGTACGCGCTGCTCAACGATGTGCAGCGCCGCCCGCAAGGCTACGCGCCCGATTTCGAGCCGCACGCCATCAACCGCCACCATTTGCCGCCGCCGCCCACCGAGCCCGTGGCCGATGCGGCCCGGCCGTATCGTTTAAGCGCGGTGCTGATCGTGTGCAACGAGGCCAAGCATTTGCCCGCTTGCCTGGCCTCCATTGCCGATTTGGCGCATGAAATCGTCATTCTCGACTCGGGCAGTACGGATGAGAGCGAGCGCATTGCCCGCCACTTTGGCGCGCAATGGCACACCAGCGCCGACTGGCCCGGCTTTGGCGTGCAGCGCCAGCGCGCCCAGGCGCTGGCCAGTGGGGATTACGTGCTGGTCATCGATGCCGACGAGCAGCCCGACGCCACCTTGAAAAACGCCATTCGCCAGGTGCTGGCCAGCGCACCCGATGCGCGCCGTGTTTACAACATCCGGCGGCGCAACATTTTTTGCGGCAGCGTGGTGCACGCCTGGTACACCGATGGCCTGGTGCGGCTTTACCCGCGCGAGCACTTCCAGTACCACCCCTATGACGTGCACGAGTCGCTGGACAGCCGCGATGCCGCCGTCGTCACTTTGCCCGGGCGGCTGGACCACTACACCAACGACAACCTCTACCACTTCCTGCAGAAAAACCTGCGCTACAGCCACACCTGGGCGCAGGAGAAGGCCGCGCAAGGCAAGCGTGCGCCCAGCCTGTGGCTATTGCCGCTCAAAAGCGCGTTTGCCTTCTTCCGCGAATACATCATCCGCGGCGCGTTCTGGGGCGGGCGCTATGGCCTGTACCTGGCCATCAGCACGGCGGGCTACCACTTCAACAAATACCTGATGTTGCATTGGGCCAGGGAGCAGGCCGAGCGCACGCCAAACGACCCCAAGCCATCATGACGCTGACGACGCTGGTCAATGTCGCCACCTTTCTGTTTTTCGCCCTCAGCCTGTGCGCCAAAAGCGGCTACAGCTATGGCACCTTGCTGCTGCTGGGCGCGGCTTTGGCGACCCTGCCGCGCTGGTGGGGGCGGCGCGCGCGCGGCCCGGCCATCAACGCCATCGCCCTGGGCTTTGTCCTCATGGGCCTGGCGGGCATTGGCGATGCGTGGTTTTCCGGCCTGGGCGCCACGTACTACAACATCCCCAGCCGCTTTCTCATCATTGCGTTGCTGCTGTTTTTCCTCAGCGTGCATCCGCCCGATCCGCGCGCGATTTGGCTGGGGGCGGCATGCGGCGCGGTGCTGGGGGCCATCAGCGCCCACTATTACAGCCATTACGCGCCCGAGATGCTGCAATTTGGCCGCGGCGCGCGCTATCTCAACCCGATCCAGTTCGGCAACATCGCCGTGCTGCTGGCCGTGTTTTGTGCCTGCGGGCTGCGCAGCCACCCAGGCTCCTGGGTGCGCGGCGCGCTGATGGCGGGCATTGCGGCCGGGCTGTATGCCGCCTTGCTGTCGGAGACGCGCGGCAGCCTGGTCGGCCTGGGCTTTGCGCTGGGCGCGCTGGCCTTGCTCAAGCTGCGGTGGCGCCACTTGCACCTGCGCAACATCGGTCTGGCCGTGGCATTGGGCGGCGCGGCGCTGGGCACGCTTTGGCTCAAGGACGACACCATCATCGAGGAGCGCATCAGCGCCGCCCGGCAGGACATCGCCCTGTACCAGCAGGGCACGACCACCACCTCCGTGGGCACGCGGCTGGAGATGTGGCGCTTTGCCTGGCATGAGGGCTGGCAACACCCGCTGCTGGGCGCGGGCACGGCGCAAATGCGCCAGGACATGGCCGCATGGGATCAGGCCCAGCCGCAGGCGACCCACATCGCCCGCTACGGCCATTTGCACAACGAGTTTCTGGACGCCTTCGCCCGCCGGGGGTTGCTGGGCCTGGCCCTGGTGCTGTTTCTGACGCTGCTGCCGCTGCGGCTGTATTGGCGCGCCCCGCCGCAGCCGGGGAGCGATCCGCAAATCGTGGCGCTGTGGCTGGCAGGCGTTAGCCACCTCCTGCTCTACATCGGCTTTGGTTTGACGCAGGCGGCGCTGTACGGCCACAACAGCGGCTTTCACTTCTTCGCCCTGCCGCTGTTCTTGTTCTACACGGCTTGGCAGGCGCGGCTGGGCAGTGTGGCGCCTGATGGCTTGAATTTACAAACCAAAGGAAATTGAGTTTAATGCTGAATATGCCGGAATATGCATATTTATTTTCCTTTTGATTTGTAATTTCCTGGGGTTCAGGCGCGCATCAGTGCTTCAATCTCGCTGGCGGCGACGGGCACATCGCGGGTCAGCAGCGTGTGGCCGGTGTCGGTAATCAGGGCATCGTCCTCAATGCGGATGCCGATGTGGTGGAAAGCCTCGGGCAGGCCGGGCGCGGGGCGCACGTAAATGCCCGGCTCGATGGTCAGCACCATGCCCGGACGCAGGATGCGAGACGGGCGGTTGCGGATGACCTCGCCCGAGAGCGGATCACGCCGCTCGCTCTCGCCCGCTTCGCCCGGTTCGTTATAGCTGCCGCAATCGTGCACATCCATGCCCATCCAGTGCCCCGTGCGGTGCATGTAAAAGGGGAAGTAGGCGCGGTTTTCGATCGCATCGTCCAGACCGCCGACCTGGTTGGCATCGAGCAGGCCCAAATCCAGCATGCCTTGCGTGAGCGTGCGCACCGCCGCTTCATGCGGGGCCGTGAACCGCGCGCCGGGCACGGTGGCCGCCAGCGCCGCGCTCTGGCTGGCCAGCACCAAATCGTACAAATCGCGCTGTGGCCCGGTAAAGCGCCCGTCGGCGGGGAAGGTGCGGGTGATGTCGCTGGCGTAGCCGTCCAGCTCGCAGCCCGCGTCGATCAGCACCAGCTCGCC
>JAUMYU010000064.1 GCA_030528485.1 Comamonadaceae bacterium | reverse complement strand
CGATGATGGGGGCCGGGTCGGCCGCCAGCGGGTGCGTGTCGATGGCCGTGACGAAAATCGCCGCTGGCGTGGCGTCTGCCGCCGGAATCTTGCTGAACGGCCGCGTGCGCAGCGCCGCCCACAGGCCGCTGTGCAGCAGGTTCTCGCGCACCTGCGCGTCGCCCAGCGCGTCGAGCTGGGCCGCGTCATAGCGGGCAAAGGCCACCGCCTCTTCCTGGCCCGGCGCGCCCTCGACGTCGATCACCACCGATTGCAGCACCCGCTGCTGCCCGCGGTGAATGGCGCTGACCACGCCCGCCGCCGGCGCGGTGACGTGCACGCCCGGCTGGTTCTTGTCGGAAAACAACGGCTGGCCCGTTTTCACCCGGTCGCCCACCTGCACCGCCATCGTCGGCTTCAGGCCGTGGTAATCGGCCCCGATGACGGCCACGCGGCGCACGGCCACAGCGTCGCCTATCTGCATCGCAGGCGCACCAGCAAGGGGCAAGCTCAAGCCTCGCTTGATTTTGTGCATCGACTGGCCTTGTCTCTCTCGTGGAAAAAAAGGGGGATTTTACGTTTGACTGACCCTCTCTCCAAAGATGCCTGAGATAAAAGCAGCGATTGCCAGCAATTTCTGCATCCAGCGACTCTCTCCTCCAATCACGCCTGGCATGAATACGCGCTTTCAACAGCGTGCATTACATTTGCCCCTCGCCCCGCCACACAAGTTTGCGACATGACCAGCCAGCCCGCCAGCGTGCAGTGCACCTGCTGCAAACGCCCTTTGCCCGCCGCGCAAGCCATTTGCCCGTATTGCGATGCCAAACTCAGCGGCGCGCATACATTCATGGATGGGCATTACCTCCCCGGCGAAAGCGGCGGCGCTCACCTTTGCCCCTGGTGCGATAAACGCTTCGCCACCCCGCTGTATGAGATGCCACCGCCAGGCGCGCGCTGGTGGCAACTCACAGGGCTTGCCCCCAGTGCCCGCATTGCCAAGGTTTTCTGCGCGACACCTGCCCTCGCCTGCTGCTACGCCCTTCGCGCGTGCTCGCCGCCTGCCTGGCTGTCGCCTGCGCCCATCTGGCAGGCGGGCTGGCCGCTTGGTTGACCGTGCCGGCGCTGCTGTTGACGCTTGCGGCTTTTCACTGGCCTTGGCAGCGCCAATCCAGGCAGCACGAAGCCCAGCACGGCCGCCATCCCCAACGCTTTGAGCGCCTGCCGCATGCCAACCCCAATAATTACAAACCATAGAAAAACAAACCCATTGACCAACATGCCTAAAATTCGTAAATATTTTTCCTATTGAATTATAAAAATTCCGATTTTGCGAACCAAAGCCTATTCTTTTCGCATTTTCTTTTCATCGTCCCAAAAATACCGCTACAATCTCGCCTTTCGCTGCAACGCGAACCGATTGATTCGGGTGGTTAGCTCAGTGGTAGAGCACTGCCTTCACACGGCAGGGGTCACAGGTTCGAACCCTGTATCACCCACCATATCAAAAGCCCTTGGCACAGCGCCAAGGGCTTTTTTTTGCCCCTATGTGCCCTGGCCGCTGGGGAGGTCAGGGCTTGTTCTTTGATTTGCGCACGCGCATGCACGGCGCATCCCCAGCCCTTCTCGTATGATCGCGCGCTTGTTGAATTGCCAGCCCCTGCCCTGCTTCATGCCCCCCGCTCCCCAGTCCTTGCCTGCCCGCCACGCTTTGGTGCGCGATCTGGCGCTGGCGGGCCTGTCCTTCGCGCTGGATGTGCTGTTGTTTGCGCTGCTGCATCACGTCACGGGGCGGGTGTTTTTCTCCGTCGTCGTCGCGCGGGTGCTTTCGGCGCTGTTCAACTTCGCTGGCAACCGGCTGTTTGTGTTCAAGGGGCGGCAAGCCCAGACGTTGCTGTCGCAACTGCTGGGCTATGCGGCGCTGGCGGTGGCCATCATGCTGTGCTCGGCCACGCTGGTGCAGTGGCTGGTGGCCCACTGGCAGCTACCGGCCGTGCCTGCGAAGGTGGCGGTGGATGTGCTGCTGTATCTGGTTTCGTTTTACATCCGGCGCACCTGGCTGTTTCGGCTGCATTGACCGGCAGGGCCGGGGGCGCTGCACTTTTCTTTTTTCACCGTGGCACGCGAGAAATCCCATTACGTTTGCTCGGCTTGCGGGGCGACTTCGCCGCGCTGGCTCGGGCGCTGCCCTGGTTGCGAGACCTGGAACAGCCTGGTCGAGACGGCCAGCGCGCCGCCTGCGCGCGAGAGCAAAAACCGCCTCTCCAAAAGCAGCGCCAGCCATTACGCGGGCGTGCAAAGCCAGCCCATCACGCCGCTGGCGCAGATCGAAGCCAACGAAATCGCGCGCACGCCCAGCGGCATTGCCGAGCTGGACCGGGTGCTGGGCGGCGGCGTGGTGGAAGGCTCGGTGGTGCTGATGGGGGGCGATCCCGGCATCGGCAAATCCACCCTGCTGCTGCAAGCACTCGATCGCCTGCAACGCCAGGGCCTGCCCACGCTGTACGTCAGCGGCGAGGAAAGCGGCGCGCAAATCGCACTGCGCGCGCGGCGGCTGGATTTGCCCGACAGCCAGGTGCCCATCCTGACCGAAATCCAGCTTGAAAAAATCCTCGCCGCCACCGACGCGCACCAGCCTGCGGTGGTGGTGATCGATTCGATCCAGACGCTGTACTCCGACCAGCTCAGCTCCGCGCCCGGCTCGGTGGCACAGGTGCGCGAATGCGCCGCCCACCTCACGCGCCAGGCCAAAAGCACCGGCATTGCGATGGTGCTGGTAGGCCACGTCACCAAGGAAGGCACCATCGCTGGCCCGCGCGTGCTGGAGCATATGGTCGATACCGTGCTGTATTTCGAGGGCGACACGCACAGCAGCTTCCGGCTGGTGCGCGCCATCAAGAACCGCTTTGGCGCGGTCAACGAGATCGGCGTGTTTGCGATGACCGAAAGCGGCCTCAAGGGCGTCTCCAACCCCAGCGCGATTTTCTTGAGCCAGCACAGCGAGGCAGTGGCGGGCAGTTGCGTGCTGGTCACGCTCGAAGGCAGCCGCCCGCTGCTGGTGGAAATCCAGGCCCTGGTGGATACCGGCGGCCCCAGCCCGCGGCGGCTTTCCGTCGGGCTGGAGCGCGACCGCCTGGCCATGCTGCTGGCCGTGCTGCACCGCCACGCGGGGGTGGGCACTTACGACCAGGACGTGTTCATCAACGCCGTGGGCGGCGTGCGCATCAACGAGCCAGCGGCCGATTTGGCGATCTTGCTGGCCATCCAGTCCTCACTGCGCAACCAGCCCTTGCCCAAGGGTTTTATCGCCTTTGGCGAAGTGGGCCTGGCGGGCGAAGTGCGCCCGGCCACGCGCGGCCAGGAGCGGCTGCGCGAGGCGGCCAAGCTGGGCTTTGGCATTGCCATCGTGCCCAAGGCCAATGCCCCGAAAAAGCCCATCGCCGGCATCCAGGTCCACGCCGTGGAGCGCATTGAGCAAGCCCTGGAGTGCGTGCGAACGCTGTAGCCCCACTCACCTGAATTACAAATCAATGTAAAAACAAAACTATACCCAACATGCCAAAACAAGGCAGTTTCATTTCCTATTGATCTGTAAATAGAGCATCAAAAAGCCCCCTCACTGCTTGGGCAAACGCCACACCAGCCCCCAGGACACCAGCGCCGTGAGAACGCCCCAGAACCAGATGCCATGCGTCATGGGCCAGGCGCTGCCCTCCAGCCACACGCCCAGCCACTGCCCCATGCAAAAGGCGCACAGCATCATCAAGCAACCGCTGAGCGCCGAGGCCGCCCCGGCCGCATCGGGGAACGGCCCGACCGCCCCGGCCTGCCCGCACGGCAAATTGATGCCGTGACCGATCATGTAGAGATAAAACGGCGGCAGCACCGTCCAGACGCTGCTCACGCCACCCAAGTTGAGCAGCCCCACCAGCGAACCGCCCGTCAGTGCAAACGCGCCGCCAATCAGCACCGTCTTTTGCAAATGCAAGCGCACCAGCAGCGCCCGGCAGACATAGGTGCCTAGCAAGTAAGAAAAGGCCATCGAAAACATCAACAGCCCGTAATGCAAGCGCGAGACGCCCAGCAACCCGATGAACACGAAAGACGAGGCCGCCAAAAACGTGAACAGCCCGCCATAGCTGCCCATGGCCAGCAAGGCATAGGCCCAAAAGCGCCGGTTACTCAGCACCCGCCGCCAGGTTGCCAATAATCGCGCGGGCTGCAAGGCTTGCGCATCGGGTTGCGGCAAAGTTTCCCGAAAGCCCCACACGATCACCCCCAGCACCACAGCCCCGAACAAGGCCATGCCCAGTAGCGTGGCCCGCCAGCCCAGAAAATGCGCCAGCACGCCGCCCAGCGGCAGGCTCAGGGAAGCCAGTATTCCCAAACCCGAGAGGCCGCGCGCCAACACCCGCGCGCCAATTTCAGGCGCATACAAGTCGCGCACCAATGCACGTGCGCACACCACCACCGCCCCCAGCGCAGCGCCTTGCACCATGCGCAAAACCAGCAACACCTCCATCGAGGCCGCCAGCGTGCAGCCCAACGCCACCGCGACGTACAAGGCCAGGCCCGCCAGCAACACCGGCTTGCGCCCCCATTGATCGGACAGGGGGCCAAAAAACAGTTGCGCCAGCCCGAAGGCCAGCAGCAGGCCAGAGAGCGTGAGCTGGGCCTGCTGCACGGAGCCGGCCAGCGCCTCAGTCAGCGCGGGCAAGGCCGGCAAATACAAATCGGTGGTGACGGGCTGCAAGCCCAGCAGCAGCGCCAACACCCATACCACGCGCAGCAGTGGCATGGTTTCAGCGGTCGAAGAAGGTGTAGCACTCATGGGCAACAGCCAGGGCGGCGGTTTGGGGGCCAAGCGGATCAAGCGGCCGCATCGGGCTGCTGCTCAGGCGCAGCGCGGCGGAATGCCTCCAACTGCTCACAGTGTGCGGCGATGCGCTGTACGGTGGGCATGGCATCCAGGCTGCACCCGAAACGGCGGGCGTTGAAGACCTGCGGCACCAGGCAGCAATCGGCTAGCGTGGGCTGGTCACCGTGGCAAAACGCCCCGGTGCGCGGGTCGTCGGCCAGCATGCGCTCCACCGCCCCCAGGCCCAATTGCACCCAGTGGCGGTACCACGCGGTGCGCTGGGCCTCATCAACGCCCAAGCTCTGCCCCAAATACTGCAAGACGCGCAGATTGTTCAAAGGGTGCGTGTCACAGGCAATGGCTTGCGCCAGCGCCCGCACCCGCGCCCGCCCCAAGGCATCGGCGGGCAACAGCGCCGGGCCGCCTTGGGTTTCCTCCAGATACTCGATGATCGCCAGCGACTGCGTCAGCGCCTGACCATCCACCTCCAGCGCCGGCACCAAACCGGCGGGGTTGAGCTTGCAGTAATCGCTTTGGCGCTGCTCGCCGCGTACCAAATGCACCGGCACGGCCTCATAAGACAGGCCCTTGAGGTTGAGCGCAATGCGCACGCGGTAAGCCGCCGAACTGCGGAAATAGGTATAGAGCTTCATGGCCTTATCCCCCCAACAAGTGCACCAACCCCAGCGACAGCGTGGGGAACAAAGCCAGCAAGGCAATGCGCAGCAGATCCGAAGCCAGGAAAGGCAGCACGCCGCGGAAGGTATCTTTCATCGGCACATCCCTGGCCAGGCTGTTGATGACAAAGACGTTCATTCCCACCGGCGGGGTAATCAGGCCGATTTCCACCACCATCAGCGCCAGAATGCCGAACCAAATGGCCTTGTCGGTGGAATTCAGGCCCCAGAAATCCAGCCCCATCACAATGGGCAGAAAGATGGGAATGGTGAGCAAAATCATCGACAGGCTGTCCATGATGCAACCCAGCACCAGGTACGTCACCAAGATGCCAATGAGCACCAAGGCCGGCGACAAGCCGCTGCCCAGCACCCACTGCGCCAGCGTTTGCGGCATTTGCGAGAGCGCCAAGAAGGCATTGAGGACATCGGCGCCCAGCAAGATCAAAAAGATCATGGCGCTGGCTTCGGCCGCGCCAAAGACCGCAGCCATAAACCCCTTCACATCCAGCTCGCGCGACACAATCGCCAAAACGGTGGTGGCAATAGTGCCCACAGCCGCTGCCTCCGTCGGCGTGAAAATGCCCCCGTAAATGCCGCCGATGACCACCACGAACACCGCCACAGTCGGCCAAACCCTGGCCAGGGCGGCCAACCGCTGCCGCCAGGGCATGCGCCCGGACGCAGGCCCCGCGCCTGGCACGATGCGCACAAAAATGGCCACCACCAGCATGTAGCCCAGCATGGCAATCAAACCAGGCACCAAAGCCGCCATGAACATGGCCGCCACGTTTTGCTCGGCCAGGATGGCGTAAATCACCAGCACCACCGAAGGCGGAATCAAAATGCCCAGCGTGCCCCCCGCCGCCAGCGCGCCCGTGGCCAACGAGGGCGCGTATTGGTTGCGCCGCAGCTCCGGCAATACCACACGCCCCATCGTGGCCGCCGTTGCCAGGGACGAGCCGCAAATGGCCCCGAACCCCGCGCAAGCGCCAATGGCGCTCATCGCCACGCCGCCACGGTAATGCCCCATGAAGGCATTGGTGGCCTCGAACAGCCGCCGCGACAGACCGCCATACGAGGCGATATTGCCCATCAGCAAAAACAGCGGCACCACCGACAGGTCGTAAATCGAAAAACGACCATAGGCCAGGTGCTTGAAATAGCTCATCAGCGGATCCCAGCCGGAAACGGCGATGTAGCCCACCGAGCCGCCCACCAGCATGGCCATGCCGATATGGATGCGCAGCGCCAGCAGCAACAGCGTGAAGCCACCGACCAGAAAACCAATTGTCACGCTGCTCATGCGCGCCCTCCTTCATCGCGGCCGATGCGCCAACAGGTGTAGAGCGCCGTGAGCGACAGCAGCAAAAAGCCCGGCCCAAGCGTCACATACGACCACCACAGGGGCCAGCCCAAAATCATGGCGCTCTCGCCGCTGCGCGCTGCCTCCCAGGCCCCCACGAAGCTGCGCCAGGCGATCACCGCCGAAGCCACTGCCAGCACCAGCGCCGCCACCCGATCCAAAACGCGACGCACCCGAGCAGGCGCCGAATGGGTGAAAAAATCCACAATGACATGCGCATTTTTCATCTGCGCATAAGGCAGGCATGCGGCAATGGCCAAGGCGCAAGCCATTTGCACCATTTCCACATCGCCCAGCACCGGGGCATCAAACAACCAGCGCCCCAGCACGCTATAGACCGACACGCAGCACGCGCCAAACAGCAAAACCGCCCCGCCCAGCGCCGAGGCTTGCGACCAACGCAACAAAAAACGCCCCAGCGCATCGCGGGGGACGGCGTCATCGGGGGCGGCCTCCAGTTGAGGAATCACCTCTGCCATCACCGTTTCTCCCAAACAGAAAGAAAAAGGCCGGGCCAGAGCGCATGCGCTCCCAGCAAGCCCGGCCCATACTGAGACTTAGCGGCTGTGCTTCTCGATCAAACTGCGGGCGGCATCAAGCATTTCCTGCCCCGGATAGCCCTTGCCGCTGACGTCCTTGACCCATTCGGCGGCGATGCGATCCCCCACCTTGATCCACTGCTGCGCCTCGCTGGCGGGCACGGTGTAGAAGGTGTTGCCGCGGTCGGCCGCCTGCTTGCGTGCAGCGGGCGCCGAAGCATCCCAGGCGCGCCCGATGGAGGCGGAAAAATCCACGCCCGAGTTGGCATCAATCACCTTTTTCAAATCATCGGGCAAGCTCTCGTAGCGCGCCTTGTTCATCGCGATGGTGAACACCGCCGTGTACAGCGCGGGCTGCGAGGCATCCATCTCCGTGTGGTACTTGGTCATCTCGTGCAGCTTCATGGTCGGCACCACCTCCCAGGGCAGCACGTAGCCATCGACCACGCCTTTGGAGACGGCCTCGGGCGTTTGCGGCATCGGCATCGCCACAGGCGTGGCTCCAAAGTGGGCCAGCATGCGATTGGTCAGCCGTGTGGGCGCGCGCATCTTCAGGCCGCGAAAGTCCGAAAGCTTCTTGATTTCACGCTTGTTGTTGTGGATATGGCCCGCATCGTGCACGTGAAAGGCCAGCGGCTTGACCGCCTCGAAATCCTTTTTGCCGTACTTTTCGTAATACTCCCAGGCGGCGCGGCTGGCGCCTTCTGCGTTACGCGTCAAAAAGGGCAGCTCGAACACCTCCACGGAAGGGAAGCGCCCGGCCGTGTAGCCAGGCAAGGTCCACACAATATCGGCCACGCCGTCGGCAGCCTGCTGGATCAGCTGCGGCGGCGTGCCGCCCAATTGCATGGCAGGGTAGATTTGGCACTTCATGCGCTGATTCGATTCCGCCTCGATCTTGGCGCACCAGGGCTCCAGCACCTGTTTTTGGCTCAGTGCCGAAGACGGCCAGAAATGCGCCACTTTGAGCACGATTTCTTGCGCCGCCACAGGCGCCGAAAACAGCACTGCCACCGCAGCGGCCACAGTGCCTGCAAGTTGCTTGCGGATTTTTTTCATAGGTGTCTCCTATCGGTCGTGTTGATCTGGTTTGCTTATGGGAACGGCCCGCTGCGCGGCACCCCCTGGTGATCCGCCAGCAGCCAGCCGGTTGGGTGCATCTGCCTGAAACATGTCCGGCGCCAGACGCGATAGAGCAATCAGCCCGCGATGGCCGTCACTCTGTTTTCAATCGTGCCGAAGATGCTGCGGCCCTGTTCGTCGAACATCTCCACGCGCACCACGTCGCCGTCACGCATGAAAGGCGTGACGGGCTTGCCCTGCTCGATCGTCTCGTAGGTGCGCACTTCCGCCAGGCAGCAGTAGCCCACGCCCCCGTGTGCAATGGACGAACCCCACAAATCGCCTTGCTTGTTGGATACCGTGCCCGAGCCGATGATGGAGCCGGCCTCCAGCTCACGGGTTTTGGCCACGTGCGCCACCAGGCGGCCGAAGTCGAACGTCATGTCCACCCCGGCATTGGGCTTGCCGAACAGCTCGCCATTGAAATGCACCATCAGCGGCAAGTGCACCTTGGCATCGCGCCAGGCATCGCCCAGCTCATCGGGCGTGACTGCCACGGGGCTGAAGGCCGATGCGGGCTTGCTCTGGAAAAAGCCAAAACCCTTGGCCAGCTCGTTGGGGATCAGGTTGCGCAGGCTCACATCGTTGACCAGCATCACCAGCCGGATGGCCTTGGCCGCCTCGGCAGGCGTGGCCCCCAGCGGCACATCGCCGGTGACCACCGTCACCTCCGCCTCGAAGTCGATGCCCCAGGCTTCAGCGGCCACCACGGCATCGCGCGGGCCGATAAAGCTGTCCGAACCGCCTTGGTACATCAGCGGGTCTTCGTAAAACGAAGGCGGCATTTCGGCATTGCGCGCCTTGCGCACCAGCTCCACGTGGTTGATGTAGGCCGAGCCATCGGCCCATTGATAGGCGCGCGGCAGCGGCGAGGCGCAAGCAGCCTCGTCAAACGGCTGGGCATCCAGCGCGCCGCTGTTGAGCGCTTCATACACCTGGCGCAACTGCGGCTCGCAGGCCTCCCAATCGTCCAGCGCAGCTTGCAAAGTGCGGGCAATGGCTGGCACCGGGCGGCAGCGTTGCAAATCACGGCTGACGACCACCAGCGTGCCGTCGCGCCCGCCTTGTTTCAAAGAAGCCAGTTTCATTGGAACATCTCCTTGTAGCTGCCATCGTGCATCCAGGCAGCATGTTTGGGGGCGCGCTTGGTTTGCGCCCACTCTTCCAGCATTTCCCACTTCACCTTGTCCAGCGCCTCCAGCATGCCCTTGGGTGCGGTGTTGGCCGCCAGCTCCAGGCGGTGGCCGTTGGGGTCGAAAAAGTAAATGGATTGGAACAGGGCGTGGTCGGTCGGCCCGATTACCTCGATGCCTTCGGCTTGCAGGCGCTCCTTGGTGGCCAGCAGCGCCTCCATCGACTCCACCTCCAGCGCCAAGTGCTGCGTCCACAACGGGGTGTTTTCATCGCGCCCCATCGGCTTGCGCGTAGGCAGCTCGAAAAACGCCAGCACATTGCCCATGCCCGCGTCCAGAAAGATGTGCATATAGGGGTCGGCCTCGCCTGTGGAGGGCACGGCATCCTCGGCAATCGAGAGCACCAGCTTCATGCCCAGGTGTTTTTCGTACCAGCGCGCCGTCTCCAGCGCGTCCTTGCAGCGATAGGCCACGTGATGGACCTTTTTCACCAGCGTTTCTTGCATGACAGTCTCCTTACATTTATGCGTTGCAAATCGAAGGCGGCTCTTGGTTGCGCAGCGCCTCGGGCTGATTCGGCGGCGATTACAAAATAAAACCCTTTATCATTCAAACAGATTTTTTCAATTCATCTATCAGTATTTCCAATGAATATCACATTGCGGCAGCTGCGCGCTTTTATTGCTGTGACTCAAACCGGCAGCTTCACCCAGGCCGCCCAAAAGCTTTTTGTGACCCAATCGGCCTTAAGCGGCCTGATCAAGGAGTTGGAGCTGGCGCTGGGCGTGCGGTTGTTCGATCGCAGCACGCGCCAAATCCAGCTCTCGGAGGTTGGGCGGGGCATTTACCCCATGATCGAGCAGATGCTGCACGATCTCGACGGCGTGCTCAACGAAGTCAGCAACCTCAAGGCCTTGAAAAAAGGCCTGGTGCGCATCGCCGCGCCGCAATTGATGTCCTGCACCCTGCTGCCCGATTTGATTGCCAGCTTTCGCGCCCAGCACCCGGATGTGGAAATCCGCCTGTTCGATTGCGCGGTGGAAAGCGTCACCGCCCGGGTGCTGGCCGGCGAGGTTGACCTGGGCCTGGGGCCTGAGCGCGAACCCCATGCCGATCTGGACGCCACACCGCTGTTCGAGCTGCCCTTTCACGCCGTGCTGCCCGCCGGGCACCCGCTGGCGCAGCGCCCAGTGCTGCGCTGGGACGATTTGAGCGAGCAACCGGTCATCACCTTGCAAGGCCAGTTCACCGAGCGGCTCTCCATCGACTTGCACGCCGCCATCCGCCGCCAGGACATCCATCCCGCCATGACGGTGACCTTCATGTCCACCGCCCTCAGCCTGGTCGCTTGCGGCCTGGGCATCACCTTGTGCATGCCTTATGCGGCCTCGCTGGTCAAGCTCTACAACGCCGAGATGCGGCTGTTGCAAGAGCCGCAAGTGCTGCGGCGCTTTCACGTCTTCAGCCGCGCCGGGCGCTCACTCTCGCCCGCTGCCGAGCAGTTTCGCAGCCATCTGCTGGCCGCCATTGCATTGCGCTACCCACCCCAACCATCCGCCAACGAGGACGGCGCAAACCAACAAGGCGGCTGAGGACGCAAGGCCCAGCAGCCGCCTATCAATTTCAATCAAAAGTAAAAATTACTTTATATCCAACATGCCGAAATAGGCATTATTTTTTTACTATTGATTTGCAAAAATCGCCTCCAACGCCTATTCATGCACCGGAGGCAGGCCATGCCTTTACTCCACCCCTTCGCGCGCGATACGCATGGCCTCGCGCAGCACGGCGATATCGCCGATGTGGTTGGCCAGCAGCAAGATCAGCCGGGCGTTGACTTGTTCGCTTTGCTCGTCGCTGAGGTCGCGGTGCATGTCGATCAGCAGCTCGTAAAAATCATCGCCGGGGCTGAAAGCGCGGAAATAGGGTTTGCCCGCTTCGGAAAAGTTCGATTGGGTAATCAAGCTCATATCAACCTCTGCTTTCAAAACTGTCCCAACGCGCGCGCCAGGGCGGCGCGCACGCGCTGTGCATCCAGCGTGCGCCAGCGGGCGGCCACGTGCTGATCGGGGCGCAACAAATAGCAACTGCCGCTTTGCAGGTCGTAGCGCTCGCGGATGCGGCCTTTGGCATCGACGAGGGTGCGCAGGCCCGCCAGCGCGGCGCTATTCGCCACGGATGCCTCCACGCCCTGCCCTGTGATGACGATAGGCTCGATCGCCACCGCACCTTCGCGCGGCTCGCCCAAGGCACGCAAGGCGCCAAGCTGCTGCTGCGTCATATCGGCCACATCGTCCACGTAATACAGCAGGTGAAAACCTTGCTGCAACGCGCGCAGCAGCCAGCTTGGGCCCGCGCTGGTTTGCACGGGGGCGTCATCAGCGGGCGCGCCGGGCACCATGACGCCGGCGAAGGCGTCTTCATCGGGCGTGTTCAGGCGCGATTCGGTCAAATAACTGGGCACCGAGAGGCGCCCGGAGTTGACCAGCGCCCGCGCAAAGGGGTAGTGCTGCGCCAGGCCCAGCACGGCGTTGCGGAAGTGGCGGCTGGCGCGGCTTTTGGGGGTGATGAAGTCGGTGGAGCGGGTGGAGTTCATGATGTTCTCGTCCGCTGCAAAGCCGCGCTCCTCGGTGTAGGTATCCAGCAAGGTGGCAGGGGCGTGGCCATCGATGACCAGCTTGAGCTTCCAGGCCAGGTTGTCCGTATCCTGAATGCCGGAGTTGGCCCCGCGCGCGCCAAAGGGCGAGACCTGGTGCGCGGCATCGCCCACGAACAGCACGCGGCCGTGGCGCAAGTCGTTCATGCGGCGGCATTGGAAGGTGTAAACGCTGACCCACTCCAGCTCGAATTCACGCCCTTCGCCCAGCATGGCGCGGATGCGGGGGATGACGTTTTCGGGCTTTTTCTCCTCGACCGGATCGGCATCCCAGCCGAGCTGGAAGTCGATGCGCCAGACGTTGTCGGCCTGGCGGTGCAGCAGCACGGACTGGTTGGGGTGAAACGGCGGATCGAACCAGAACCAGCGCTCGGCGGGGTAGTCGGCCTTCATCACCACATCGGCAATCAGGAAGCGGTCCATGAAGATGCGCCCTTCGATATCCAGCCCAAGCATGGTGCGCACGGGGCTGCGCGCGCCATCGGCCACGACCAGCCAGTCGGTGCTGAGGGTGTAGGCGCCGTCGGGCGTTTCCACCCGCAACGTGACTTGCCGCTCGCCCGGCGTGACGGCGATGACGTTGTTCTTGAAGCGCAGCTCCAGGTTGGGCAGTTGGCGCGCGCGGCGCACCAGGTAGTCCTCCAGGTAGTACTGCTGGAGGTTGATCATGCCCGGGCGCTGGTGGTCCGGCTCGGGGCTGAGGTGGAAGTTGAACACTTCTTCCTCGCGGAAAAACGTGCGCCCGACGTTCCACGACACGCCTTTGGCGACCATTTCATCACCGCAGCCCAGGCGATCGAGCACCTCCAGCGTGCGCTTGGCGTAGCACACGCCGCGCGAGCCGATGGAGACGGTGTCGTCGTTGTCGATCAGCAGCACGCGCTGGCCTTGCTGGGCCAGGTCAATGGCCATGCACAAGCCCACCGGGCCTGCGCCCACCACCACCACGGGGTAATGGCCATCGCGCCCCTGCTCCAGCTCGGGCGGGCGCACGTACTCGAATTGGGGGTATTCAAAGGTGCTCAACATGGTGCAGCTCCTGTTGTTTATCCCGCGCTCAGGCTTGCAGCGCGTGCCACATCTCTTGATCGCGCTCGGCCGTCCAGATGCGCGGATCGCGGATGCCGCTGGCTTCGTCAAAAGCGCGCGTCACATCAAAGGGCAGGCAGTGCTCGTAGATGAAGACGTGGCCGAACTTGG
>JAUMYU010000063.1:13265-13665 GCA_030528485.1 Comamonadaceae bacterium | reverse complement strand
ACCACGACCACGACGAATTCGACTCCCTCGTCATCGACCTGCCCGAAGTGCAGCGCGAGCCGCTGCTGGCCGTGCTGGCCGAGCTGGTCAAAGCCCAGAACATCCTGCGCGTCAAAGGCTTTGCCGCCCTGCCCGGCAAACCCATGCGGCTGCTGGTGCAAGGCGTGGGCAGCCGCTTCGACCACCACTTCGACCGCCCCTGGCAAGCCGATGAGGCGCGCCGCACGCGCCTGGTCTTCATCGGCCAGGCGCTGGACGAAGCCGCGCTGCGCGCCGCGTTGGCAGCCGCGATGGCCTGACATTTATTTTTACAAATCAAAAGGAAAAAATATCATGTTGTTTTGGCAACATGGTATTGAAATGAATTTTCCAGTGATTTGTAAAATTGGGGACAGGCGCG
>JAUMYU010000063.1:0-13255 GCA_030528485.1 Comamonadaceae bacterium | reverse complement strand
AGCCCATTACCAGCCCATTACCCGCCCGTTGCCCGCCCACCGGCACCCATGAAAGGAGATTTCTCATGCCTTCCATCCTCCGCACCGCCGCCCTGCTGGGCGCCAGCCTGGCCCTGATGGCCTGCACCTCCACCGCCCCCAAAACCCAGCCAGAGCCTGGCGCCAACCCCGCCTCCGCCCTCACAGGCCGCTGGCAAATCACCCGCATCGCAGGCCAGCCGGTGGATGCCTCCCGGCACCCCGTGCTGGAATTCGACGCCAGCGCGCACGCCTACTCCGCCACCGCAGGCTGCAACCGCATCTTCGGCCGCTACGAAGTCAGCCAGGGCCGCCTGCGCCTCTCGCCGCCGGGCCGCACGCTCAAAGCCTGCCCGCCCGCACAGCAAGCCCTGGAAACCGCATTGGCGCAAACGCTGCAAGCCATCTCCAATGGCCGCTACCACGTCAGCCAGGACCAGCTCGAAATCCACACCCCGGCAGGCGCCGTGGCGCTGCAAGGTCAGCGTTGAGGCCCTGACTCCAACGCCGCTGCGGCCCACAAGGAAAAAGCCTGGATGCTTGAGCGCCCAGGCTTTTTCCACATTCTCTAATCCATTCCTGGAGCATCTGCATCGCGAATATGCAAAGCCATATACCTCAAAACAGGTGCAGCATGAATGAGCATGAGCGGAAATGCCATTTCCTCATCCTCCAGAATTTTCAATAAAAATTCGTAATCATCGAAAAGCTGTCCCACAGCATAATCTTCCGGCATTCTGGAAAAACAATACCTATCCTCCTCACGCACATCCCAATAGAAATCCTCTTGCAATGCCAATTCATGGCATCCCATGCGATATTCAATATGGTCAAAAATCCGATTCATGATGACCCGCAAATCATGAATCTTGACAATATCCTGCATCCCTATCCTCCTCAATATCCGCCAGCATGAACCGCATGGCGTAAATCTGAATGGCGCTGCGCGTCGCCTCTGTCACCAAAGCGTAGCAAGCCAGCGCATTCAAATCGACGCCGATGGCATGCCACTTTTCCAAAAATCCTGCATCCTCGTTTTTCACCCAGGTTTTTCGGGCAGTCAGCACAACCTCTTCTGCCACCACGCCCCAATTCATCGTGATGTGGCATCGGTAGCAATCCAAAAAGGACAGCCGCTGCCGTTTCCCGCACGGCCAGGCAATATCCACATCCACGCGATCGGCGATCCCGGGCGCGCTTCGGTCAATCCACACCCCCAGCACCACCGCGCCCTGCCAAGGCAACTCATCAAACAGCATCGTCTTTTCCCAGTTCCCATCCACCCCATGCCACAGGCGGCACACACCCGGAGGAATGCAACACACCCCTTCTCGCCCAACGGCGATTTTCATGGCCTTCTCGCCCAACTCGCGCCCGTAGCCCTTGCCTTGGCCTGATAATCCGCCCCGGTTTTCACCCGCTCGTGCATCCAGAGCGTGTGAAAACCATGCTTGTCAGGTGCCTTGCGGCCGGTCACGGCCCAGGGTTAAACGGGAAGCAGGTGCGCTGCCATCCAAGCATTGGCGTGATGGATGGCCGCAAAGCCTGCGCTGCCCCCGCAACGGTCAGCGAATGACCGCCCCGACGCCCGCAGCGCGCCATGCGCATGCGGCAGCCACTGTTCCCCTGCCGGGGGATGGGAAGGCCGGGGCCTGCTGTGCGCGCATGCCTGCCGTACCGCCATTCGCAAGCCCGGATACCGGCCTGCCAGGCTTGAACTCGGCGGTTGCGGGCGTGCGGCCGGCCGGACACAGCAAGCTCCCAAACGCGCTGGCGCCCCCTCCCGGGCGCAGCCGGGCGATGGGTGAGGCTGCGACCGTGCCTTTGCCTCTGCCTGGCCGCTGCCCCGTCACCGCGCGTCGCATTACCGCGCATTCGGCCTACGGGCCGCTATCAGGAGCCAGCATGTATCCCCACCACCTGCCCGCCCAGGGCCGCATTCCCTCTCCCTCCCCCCTCTCTGCCTTCCCCCGCACGGCGTTGATGCCTGCCATTGCCAAGGCGCTGGCGCCTATGGGCGTGCTGCTGGCGGCCACTTCGGCGGGCGCTGCCGATGCGGCGCGCGAGCTGCCGGCGGTGACGGTGCTGGCCGCCCAGCCCGCTGCCGAAGCGGGCCTGAACCAGCACGCGCCCTCCGACACCGGCTCGCGCCTGGGGCTGACGCCGCGCCAGACGCCCGCCAGCGTCAGCGTGATCGGCAGCGCACAAATGGCGGCGCGCCACCTCACGCGCGCGCAGGATGCGGTGCTGGCCCTGCCGGGCATGGGTGAATCGCCCTCGCCCGGCAATGGCTCGACCAGCCTGAGCGCGCGCGGCTTCACCGGCCACAGCTCGGTGGCGCAACTGGTGGATGGCACGCGCCTGGCGGTGGCCGCTGGCACGGTGAGCTATCCGTTCTCGACCTGGCCGCTGGAATCGGTGCAGGTGTTGCGCGGCCCCGCTTCGGTGCTGCAAGGCGACGGCACGATTGGCGCCGTGGTCAACTACGTCACCCGCAAACCGCTGTTCGATCGCAGCGAGCGCCAGGCGTTTCTGACGCTGGGCCAGCACAAGCAGGTGCACGGCGGCGTGGGCCTGCGCGGCCCCTTGAGCGATACGCTGGCCTATTCGGCCTGGCTGGATGCCGCGCGCAGCGACGGCGTGCGCCGCGATAGCGCCTACGATCGCCAGAACGCCTCGCTGGCGCTGACAGCGCGCCCCAATGCCCGTTTTGCCGCCACGCTGGCGTTTGATGGCGGCCACAACGATGCCGACACCTACTTTGGCACGCCCGTGCAGGGCCAGGCGGTGCCGCGCCAATGGCAGCGCCTGAGCTTCAACGTGGAGGATGCGCAGGTGAAGTACCGCGACCAGGTCTGGCGCCTGCGCCTGCATTACGACGCCGCCCCCGGCGTGCAACTGCGCAACGAGAGCTACCACCTGCGCTCCAGCCGCCAATGGCGCAACGTGGAGGATTACGCCTACAACAGCGCCACCGGCCTGGTTGACCGGGCCGATTTCATCGCCATCGGCCACGAACTCAAGCAAAGCGGCAACCGGCTGGAAGTGCAGGCCCGGGGCCAGGTGGCCGGGCTGGCGCACAAGCTGGTGGCCGGGCTGGAAGCCTGGCGCGCCGATCTCGACCACTTCAACAACTCGCCCTACGGCGGCGCCGACAGCGTCGATCCCGCGCGCATCGTGCCCGGGCGCTTTCACAGCCCCGACCCCTTTGGCCTGGGCCATCGCACGCGCCTGAGCACCACGGCGCTGTTTGCCGAAAGCCATTGGACGCTGACGCCGCAATGGACGGTGCTGGGCGGCCTGCGCGCCGACCGCATCCGGGTGCGCACCCAGAACATGCGCGCACTGGATGCTCCGCGCCAGATCCGCTACACGCCCGTTACCGGCCGCCTGGGCGCGGTGTGGCAAGCCAGCGAAGCCGTTTCGCTGTACGGCCAGTTCGCCACCGGCACCGATCCGCAAGGCAGCGCGCTGTCGGTGCCCAGGGACAAGAGCGCCGAGCTGACCCGTGGACGCCAATGGGAAATCGGCGCCAAGGGCGAGCTGCCCGCCATCCACGGCGAATGGAGCGTGGCGCTGTACGACATCCGCAAAAGCCGCATCCCCACGCGCAACCCCTACCGCCCGGCCGTGACCGAGCAAATCGGCAGCCAAAGCTCGCGCGGCATTGAGCTGGCCCTGGCCGCCGAGCCGCTGCCGGGCTGGACGCTGGACGCCAACCTGGCCCTGCTGCGCGCCCGCTACGGCCAATACCACTCCGCCACCCGCAGCGGCCAGCTCATCAGCTACGGCGGCAATGTGGTCAGCGGCGCGCCCGAGCGCATCTTCAACCTCTGGAGCGGCTGGCAACTGCACCCGCAATGGCAGCTCAGCGCCGGGCTGCGCCACCAGGGCCGCCGCCCGGGCAACCCGGCCAACAGCCGCTGGTTGCCCAGCTATACCGTGCTCAATGCCGCGCTGACCTGGCAGCCCCAGCCCCAGGCCAGCCTCAGCCTGTCGGTGCAAAACCTGGCCGACCGCGTTTACCCGCTCTCGGGCGGCAGCACGCGCTGGCTGCTGGGCGCGCCGCGCACCGTCTCGCTGACGGGCCGGTTCACGTTTTGACGCGCCCTGATACACACAGGCCAAGGTGAACCCGGCCGGGGCGTGCGCCGCGCCCGCCCCGGCCCATTTATTCCATTTCAAAAGGAAATAAAATACCCTTGTTTTGGCATGATATAAATCAAATCACTTTTACTTTGATGTGCATATAAAACATCCATGAACGACACCCACCCCCGCACTGCGCCACCCGCGCTCAGCCTGGAGGGCATTCACCTGAGCCTGGGCGCGCAGGCCGTGCTGCACGCCATCGACCTGCACGTGGCCGAGGGCGAACGCCTGGCCATCGTGGGCCCCAACGGCGCGGGCAAAAGCAGCCTGCTGCATGTGCTGGCTGGCCGCCTGGCGCCCGATGCGGGCTGCGTGCGCCTGTTCGGGCGCGAGCTGCGCCATCTGCCAGCCTGGCAACGGGCGCAGCAAATGGCCGTACTGCACCAGGCCGAAGACCAAACCCCGCCGCTGGCGCTGCGCGATTACGTCGCACTGGGCCGCATCCCGCACGGCGGCGGCGCGGGCGATGCCCCGGTGGAAGCCGCGCTGCACCGCTTTGGCCTGCACGCGCTGGCCGATCGGCGCATGGACCAGCTCTCGGGCGGCCAGCGCCGCCTGGCCGCGCTGGCGCGCGCCGTGGCGCAAACCCCGCGCGTGCTGCTGCTCGACGAGCCGACCAACCACCTGGATTTGCGCACCCGCATCGACGCGCTGGACGCCGTGGCCGCCCTGGGCATCACCGTCGTGGCTGTGCTGCACGAGCTCAGCCTGGCGCCCCGCTTTGCCCAGCGCGTGCTGGTCATGCAACAAGGCCGCGCCGTGGCCTGCGGCGCGCCCGCAACCACGCTGGCCCCACCCCTGGTCCACGCCGTGTTTCGCATGGACGTGCGCACCTTGCCGCCACTGCCCGGCCAAGCCCATCCCGCACTGCTGTTCGACGCGCCGCCAGGCGCGCGCCCGTTTGACGCCCTCGCCCCTGCCTTTGCAGCCAGGCCCTGAGCTTTTTCACCCCTTGCCGCCATGACATTGCCTCTTTGTTTACGCCGCCTGGCCCTGCTGCTGGCCGCCTGCGCCACCCTGCCTGCCGCCCAGGCCCAGCCCTTTCCACTGACCGTGCCCAGTTGCGGCCAGACGCTGCGCTTCGAGGCCCCGCCGCAGCGCGCCGTGTTCCACGACATGAACATGACCGACATGGCCCTGGCGCTGGGCCTGCAAAAGCACATGGCGGGCGTGACCGGCGTGACCGGCTGGTACCAGGTGCGGCCCGAAATGCGCCAGGCGCTGGCAGGCATCCCCGAGCTGGCCCCGCGCCAGCCCGCGCTGGAAAACCTGCTGGCGGCGCGGGCGGACTTTTTCTTTGCCGGCTGGAACTACGGCATGCACCCCGGCGGCCCCGTCACGCCCGACGTGCTGGC
Organism: Comamonadaceae bacterium; assembly: GCA_030528485.1. Classification (GTDB taxonomy): domain Bacteria; phylum Pseudomonadota; class Gammaproteobacteria; order Burkholderiales; family Burkholderiaceae_C; genus Lampropedia. Next base: position 7,730 of record JAUMYU010000063.1, on the reverse strand, counting down.
GCGCCACGGCATCCCCACGCTGGTGCTGACCGAGAGCTGCATCCGCATCGACCCCAACCGCCCCGCCGCCAGCATGGAGCTGCTGTATGGCGACTTCATCAAGCTCGGCGCCATCTTCGGCAAGCGCGCCCTGGCCGAGCAAATGGTGCAGGGCTGGAAAGAGCGCCTGGCGCGCCTGCCCGCCCCGCCCGCCGGGCCGCCTGCGCGCGTGTTTCTCTACGACTCGGGCGAGGCCAGCCCCTTCACCGCCGGCCGCCACGCCATGCTGCATGCGCTGATTGCCGCCGCTGGCGGGCGCAACGTGATGGACGATTTGCCCACCAGTTGGGGCACGACTTCATGGGAAGTCGTCGCCGGGCGCGATCCGCAGCTCATCTTGCTGCTGGGCAGCCGCAGCGATCCGCAAGCCCGGCGCCTGATCGCCACCTTGCGCGCCCACCCCCTCATGCGCCGCCTGCCCGCCGTGCAGCAGGCGCGCTTTCTGGTGCTGCGCTACGAGGAAATCACCCCCGGCCCGGCCAACATCGAAGCCATCGAAAAAATCGCGGCGGCGCTGCACGCCCTGCCCACGGAAGCGGAAACCGGAGCGGGAACCCAAACGGCGGCAAAAGCGGCGGCGGCGAACCCGGCCACCCCCCCTGCGGCCCCATCAGCCAACGCCACCGCCCCAACGCCCCATGCCCGCTGATCGCCCGCAAACGGCCACGCCAGCCACCATGAAAGCCCTCACCCCCGGCAACCCTGCCCGCCCGCGCCGCTGGCTGCACGCCGCCTCGCTGCTGACCCTGGGCGCGGCGCTGGCCTTGCTGCTGGCCGCATCCATCGCCTTCGGCCCCGCCCCGCTGGCGCTAGACGAAGCGCCCGCCCTGCTCTGGCAAGGCTGGCAACAGTGGCGCCACGGCGCGCCGGCCCAAGCCAGCGACAGCGGCATGGCTGCCGCCATCGTGTTCGAGCTGCGCGCGCCCCGCGCCCTCATGGCCGCCAGCGTGGGCGCGGCGCTGGCCGTGGTGGGGCTGCTGCTGCAAACCATCAGCCACAACGGGCTGGCCGATCCCTACACCTTCGGCCTGTCCTCCGGCGCGGCAGCGGGCGCGGTGCTGGTCATCACCACGGTGGGCGATATCGTCGGCATCTGGAGCCTGCCGCTGGCCGCGTTCAGCGGCGGCCTGGTGGCCGCGGGCGCGGTCATGCTGCTCATGCGCGGCCAGCGCCTGCGCTCGCCCGAGCGCATGGTGCTGGCCGGGCTGGCCGTCTCCTTTCTGTTCTCGGCGCTGACCTATTTGATGACCTTCATGGGCGACCAGCGCGCCGCCCAATCCGTGCTGTTCTGGACCATGGGCGGCTTTGGCGCGGCGCGCTGGGACAACCTGCCCATCGCCCTGGGCGGCGCGGCGCTGGCCATCGGCTTTGCCCTGGCGCGCCATCGCGCGCTGGACGCGCTGCTGGCAGGCGATGCCGCCGCGCACAGCCTGGGCGTGGAGCCGGGCGCGCTGCGCCGCCAGGTTTTCATCGCCACTGCGCTGGCCACCGCCTGCTGCGTGGCCGTGGCCGGGGTGATCGGCTTTGTCGGCCTGATGGCCCCGCACCTGGCCCGCGCCGTCGCAGGCGCTTTGCACCGCCGCGCCCTGGCGCTGTGCGCCCTCAGCGGCGCGGTGCTGATGCTGCTGGGCGATGTGCTGGCGCGCCGCCTGCTCGCGCCCCAGGAACTGCCTGTTGGCGTGCTCATCGCCCTGGTGGGCGCGGCCTTCGTCATCGGCCTGCTGGCGCGGCCCAGGCTGTAGATCGCGTCACGGACTTTGCACGCTCGCGGGGCGGAAAGTTCGCAACAAGCTTTATTGCCCCCATTTCATCAAAGCCCAAGGCTGCATATGATTAAATGTTACGGTTTTGCGCGGCCCGCGCAAAACGGCGCGAATCCGGTGGTTTTTTGATCGGATTTTGTTTTTTGAACCCCTTTTCAATCACCCATATGCCAATGCAACGTGAATACGGGCAAGAACACCCGTACTGGCCATTAGGGCCTTTCAAAGTCCGTTTGCCTTTTATCCATTACCGCTGGGAATTCCCCGAAATGGTGCAGGCCTTCATGATGTTCGTGGTGAACATGGCCGCCATCCCGCTGCTGGAACAGTACCTGGGATTTCCCTACGAGGCGGCGCTGGCCGCCGTCATTGTGTGCAACCTGTGCTTTTTGCTGCCGGCCCTGCTGGGCGTGCCGCTGGTGCCTGGCTGGATCACGCCTGCGCTGCCTATCGTGACGCTGTATCTGCAAGGCTTCGAGCCGGGGCCGCAGGCCGTCAAGGCCATGGTGGCGCTGCAAATCGAGGTGTGCATCATCTTCATCGTGCTGGGCGTGACCGGCCTGGGCAACCGGCTGGTCAACTTCATTCCCAACTCGCTCAAGTGCGGCATCATCATCGGCGCGGGCATTGCCGCCATGATGGGCGAACTCAAGACGGGCGGCCGGGTGGAGGGCGCTCCCCTGTCCATCCTGCTGGGCTCCATGGTGGCGGCCTACATCCTGTTTTCGCTCTCGTTCAAGAGCGTGGTGCTGCGCAACAAGCTCGCCAAGATGATTTCCAACTTCGGCATGGTGCCCGGCATCGTGGTCGCCATGCTGGTAGGCTGGATCGCCAAGGAGTTCCCCTGGCCGAGCATCGAATGGGGCATCACCAGCCCCAACTTCGGCCTGCTGTATGAGCATCTGCCGCTGGTCGCGGGCTGGCCCGACGCCGAGATGTACCTCAAGGCCATTCCCACCGCCCTCATTGCCTACGTGATCGCCTTTGGCGACATTCTGGTGGGCTTTACCCTGGTCAAGCGCGCCGATCACCAGCGCCCTGACGAAGTGATTGAAACCAACGTCACCCGCGTGCACCTGGTCACCGGCATCCGCAACGCCATCCAGTCGGTGTTTGCGCCCTGGCCCGGCCTGGCCGGCCCGTTGTGGACGCCTGTGCAGGCCACCACTGCCGAACGCTACGCACTGGGCCCCAAGGCCATGGACTCCATCTACAGCGGCCAGGGCACGTTCTGGATCTCCGGCCTCATCGCCATGTTCGTGCTGCCGCTGGTCACCCTGTTCAAGCCCGTGCTGCCGCTGGCGCTCTCGCTCACACTGATCCTGACGGCCTACATCTGCATCATGGTGGGCATGGAGGAGCTGAAAGACTCGGCCGAGCGCGGCGTGGCCGGCATCGTGGCCGTGACGCTGGCCATGCCCGATCCCAAAGCGACGATTTACGCCATCGCGGTGGGCCTGGTGCTGTACTTCCTCATCGAGCGTCAAAACGCCACGGAGCGCAGCAAAGACGATTTGTCGATTATTTCCGACGGCACCGAAGCCATTGAAGCCGGTGATGAGCGCGGTCAGGCAGCCCGCAAAAACTGATCGCCGCCCCAGCGGCAACAGGCGCGATGCGACGCGGCAACGCGCCTGAGGGCTACAGCCGCGCGGGCGTATGGGCCGGGGAGTCGGGCCAGATGCTGGACTTCCTGGCGCGGCGCTTTCCGCGCGTGGATGTGGCCGTGTGGCGCGCCCGCATCGCGCGCGGCGAGGTGCTCGACGCCCAGGGCCGCCCCGTGCGCTGCGACACCCGTGTGGAGGGCCTCTCGCACGTCTTCTACCGCCGCACGCCCGAACAGGAAGCGCCCATCCCCTTCGAGGCCCAGGTGCTCTACCAGGACGCGCACCTGGTCGTGGCCGACAAACCCCACTTTCTCCCCACCGCGCCAGGCGGCCAGTACGTCGAGCAAACCCTGCTGACCCGCCTGCAACGCCAGTTGCGCCTGCCGCGCCTGGCCCCCCTGCACCGCCTGGACAAGGACACGGCCGGTCTGGTGCTGCTCTCGCCCGAGCCCGCCGGGCGCGACGCCTGGCACACCCTGTTTCGCAGCCGCGCCGTGCGCAAGCTGTATGAGGCCGTGGCGCCGTGGCGCGCCGGGCTGGAGCAGCCGCGCACCCACGCCAGCCGCATGGAAGAAGGCGGCGCGCGCTTTTTCACCATGCACGAAGTGCCCGGCGCACCCAACAGCCAAACCCATATCGAAATGGCCGCGCGCAGCGGCGCGTGGGCGCTGTACCGCCTGCGCCCGGTCACGGGCAAAAAACACCAGTTGCGCCTGCACATGGCGGCGCTGGGCGCGCCGATACGGCACGATGCGTTTTACCCCGAGATCAACGACCCGCCGCCGGGCGACTACAGCCGCCCCCTGCAATTGCTGGCGCGCGAGCTGGCCTTTACCGACCCCGTCAGCGGCTGCGAGCGGGTGTTTGTCAGCCAGCAGCGGCTGCAATGGCCGGTGGAAGCAGAAAACCCCCCATACGCTGACGAACAATGACGGATTTCGCGCGCAATTTCGGCCGCTATTTTTCCAATGCACTGGATGCGGCCTATTTTGAATATGAAGATATCGTTGCCTGGGCCGACAAAATCATCACCCGGTGCGAAGCGCCCAGAGCGTGGCTTGTTTGTTTATCGCTGATCAAAAATCCGGCCGGTTACGAATCCCCTGATTTGCGAGAGGCGCTCAATGAAATCATTTTCTGGGATTGCCGCATCGATTGCTACGAAGGCTTTCTATTTCTGAAGTATTTGGAAGGGCGGGCAAGCGCAGCAGAAACGTTATCCCGCTATATCGAACACACCACCCACGAGGATGCGCTGTGGCCCGATTTGCTGCCCGCCATGCAAAGGCAATGCCCTACGGCCAAAGCCTTTGTGCAATTCATGCAACGTGACGATCTCCATGCCGCCGCTCCCTGGGTTTTCAGCTATCGGGGCGGGCGGGAAGCGGACTGATTTTTTTAATTCAAAGAGAAAAAAATTCAAGCTTTTCGGCTTGATTTAACTCAATCATCATTCACATTGATTTGGAATAAAGGGTTTAGCCCAAAAAGTGCGCGCCCGCCCGCCAGGCCGCCCAGGCCAGGGCGCCGAAGTAGGCGATGGAGCCCAGCGTCATCACATGCCCGCCCAGCACCAGCAGGCCATCGCGCTGGGTGATGCCCAGCGCCAGCAGCAAGATGCCGATGCCGGGCAGCGTGTTGGACAGGGGCACCAGGCCCAGCGGCAGCATCAGCAGCACGGCGGCCACCACGATGACCAGGCCGTTGACGCGGTTCATGGCCCCATGCGTGAGGGCGGGCAGGCGCTGGGGTTTGAGGTAGCGGTCCACCTTGCGCAAGATGCCCACGCCGCGTTGCAGCACGGGGCGCAGGCGGGCGGCGTCCACCTGGCGGTCGGCCACGAAGGCGGGCAGCCACAGCGGGCGTTGCAGCGTGACCGAGATGGCAATGAGCAAAATGGCCAGCCCGAACACCGTGGAAACGCCCGGCAGCGAGACGGGGATGAGAAACGGCAGGCTGAGGATGGCGCAGAGCATGAGCAAGCCCTTGTCGCCCATCAAAGCCATCAGCTCGCGCACGGAGAAGGCCGGTTTGTCGATGCGCGCCAGCAGTTGGGCCAGGATTTCGCTGGCCGACCACTGGACGCCGCCCGGGCGGGCCTGGGCGTTGGAGTGGTCGTCGGCAGAGCGGTCAGAGCAATGGGGATGGTGGGACACGGCAATGGGCAGGATAGAAGTGAAAGGGCCAGCAAAGGCCGCCAACAGGTTGTTCTGCGGGCGGCGGCGCTGAAATCAAGCTCCCCTTCTGTGACGACTTGTTGCGAGCCGCATCAGGGCATTGCAGCGCAGTTCAGCGCATCGCCGCCATGCGCTGCTCGATCACGCGGGCGCGCTGCTGCACGTAGCGGCCGCCGCCACGCCCGCTCGGTTGCCCACTCAGTTGCCCGCTGAGTTGCCGCCCCAGCGCACGCGGCCGGGGCAGCAGCACGGCCAGTTGCGCGGCCTGGCGCGCACTCAGGCGCTGGGCGGGGATGGCGAAGTAGTGCTGCGCCGCCGCTTCGATGCCGTAGAGCGCGTCGCCCCATTCGACGTGGTTGAGGTAGATCTCGAGGATGCGGGGCTTGTCCAGCGCGGCCTCCAGCATCCAGGTCAGCGCCAGTTCCTGGGCTTTGCGCAGCAGGGTGCGTTCGCGGCTGAGGTAGAGGTTTTTCGCCAGTTGCTGGGTGATGGTGGAGCCGCCGCGCACGCGCCCGCCCGCCTCGCCCTCGCGCCAGGCGCGCTGCACGGCTGGCCAGTCCACGCCGCTGTGGGTGAAGAAGTGGTTGTCCTCCGAGGCGATGACGGCCTTGCGGGCGTGATCGGCAATCTGCGCGCCGGCAACGGGCTGGTGCCGCCATACAGGCATGGGCGCGGCATCGGCAGCGGTTGCCGAGGCGGCCTGGCGCAGCTTCTCCCACACCGCGCTGCGCTGGAAGCTGGTTGAAGGCGGCTGCCACAGCCGCAGCGAGAAGATGGAGAGGAAAAACACGATTTGCAGGCTCAGCCCGCACAACAGCAGCAACGCCAGCCAGCGCCCCAGCCAGCGCAGCGCGGTGTGCATCGCCTCCCCCATGACAGCCAAACCTTGTGCGCCCACAGCCGCACTTACGCCAGCTCGCGGCGCAGGCGCGCCAGCACGGCGGCGCTGTCGGGGCGCACGCTGCGCCAGATGGCAAAGGCTTGGGCCGCTTGCTCGACCAGCATGCCCAGCCCGTCGCGCACGCGCACGGCCTTGCCGGCGGCCTGCATTTGGGCGCGCACTTCATCCAGAAAAGCGGCGGCGGCAGCGCCGTACATCATGTCGTAGGCCAGTGCGCCATCGGCCAGCAGCGCGCCCAGGCGGGCGATGGGCAGGCGCTGGCCTTGCAGGCTGCTGGCGGTGGCGTTGATGAGCACGTCGATGGCGGGCGCTGTGCCTGCGCCAGCCGGGGCGGCCAGGGCGGCATCCACCGCATCCAGCGCCAGGCTGTGCAGGGTTACGCCGTGCTCGGCAGCCAGGGCCGCGTGGCGCTGCGCCAGGGCCTGGGCTTTGTCTGCACTGCGGTTGGCGATGGCGATGGCGGCGGGGCGCTGCTCGATCAGGGGCGCGAGCACGCCTGCGGCCGCGCCGCCCGCGCCCAGCAGCAGCACGTGGCGCTGCGCCAGGGGTGTGGCGGCGTTGTGGGTGATGTCGCGCACCAGACCCGCGCCGTCGGTGTTGAAGGCTTCGATCTCGCCGCCGGGGTGCAGGATCAGGGTGTTGGCCGCTTGCGCCAGCGCCACCTGGGCATGGGCGCGGTGGGCGCATTGCGCGGCTTCGTACTTGAAAGGGACGGTGACGTTGCAGCCTTTGACGCCCTCGGCCTGCAAGCGCGCCAGCGTGGCGGCAAAGCCGTCGATGGGGGCCAGGCAGGCGCTGTAGCGCAGGGCCTGGCCGGTTTGCTCGGCAAACCATTGGTGGATTTGCGGCGAGCGGCTGTGGGCGATGGGGTTGCCGATGACGACGTAGGCATCGGCCGGGGCGGGAGTGGCTGGCATGGGCGGTTGGGCGTCGATAAGATGATTGCAAATCAAAAGTAAATATCAAATAAGTCGCACGTTGCCGTAATAGGCATATTTTATTTCTTATTGATTTGTAATTCAAAGCCCTTCGGGCCGCGAGAGAGGGTTTGTGCGGCCCGAAGGGCGGGGCTGTGCAGCCTGGGGGTTAGAGCGTGTTCAGTCCTTCAGCCCGGCAGCGGCGCGCAGGGCGGCGGCCCGGTCGGTGGCCTCCCAGGTGAACTCCGGCTCATCGCGGCCGAAGTGGCCATAGGCGGCGGTTTTCTCGTAGATGGGGCGGCGCAAATCCAGCATTTCGATGATGC
>JAUMYU010000132.1 GCA_030528485.1 Comamonadaceae bacterium | reverse complement strand
GCGGGCGGCCCATCGTCAACATGTTCCCGCTCGAAGACGGCGAAAAAATCACCGTCGTGCTGCCGCTCACCGGCGATGCGCGCACCTTCCCCGAGCAGCTCTACGTCTTCATGGCCACGGCCAAGGGCACGGTGAAGAAAACCGCGCTGGCCGAGTTCAGCAACCCGCGCAAGAAAGGCATCATCGCCGTCTCGCTCGACGAGGGCGACTTCCTCATCGGCGCGGCGCTGACCGATGGCGCGCACGACGTGATGCTGTTCTCCGACGGCGGCAAGGCCGTGCGCTTTGACGAAAACGACGTGCGCCCCCTGGGCCGCAATGCCCGCGGCGTGCGCGGCATGAACCTGGAGGAAGGCCAGCGCGTGATCGCCATGCTGGTGGCCCAGGCCGAGGGCGACCCCAGCGCGCAAAGCGTGCTCACCGCCACCGAAAACGGCTACGGCAAGCGCACCGCCATTGCCGAATACACCCGCCACGGCCGCGGCACCAAGGGCATGATCGCCATCCAGCAGTCCGAGCGCAACGGCAAGGTCGTCGCCGCCACGCTGGTTGGCCCCGAGGACGAAATCATGCTCATCACCGACACCGGCGTGCTGGTGCGCACCCGCGTGGCGGAAATCCGCGAGCTGGGCCGCGCCACCCAGGGCGTGACGCTGATCGCGCTGGACGAAGGCGCCAAGCTCATCGGCCTGCAACGCATCGTCGAAAACGACGCCAACGGCGAGCGTGACGAGCGCGGCGAGGCGGGCGAAAGCGAGGGCCAAAGCGCCGCAGCCCCGGATGCCGCAGGCGACGGCCAGGCCAGCGACCCCGAAGGCAGCAGCGCCTGATGCACTTGGCAAGGGATGCCCAGGCCGGGGCCGCTGGCCTTGGAGCAGGTTCTTGCCATCCCTTGCCGCATAGGCCGCCTCTCCCCCACGCACCCCCATTCAGGCCATGTACCAGCCGCGCCACTTCCAGCACAACGACACCGCCGCGCTGCACGCCTTGATGCGGGCGCAACCGCTGGCCACCCTGGTCACGCTGGCCGAAGGCGGCGCGCTGGAGGCCAACCACATCCCCCTGCATCTGGCCGCTGACGAGGGCGAGTTGGGCGTGCTGCGCGGCCACATCGCCAAGGCCAACCCGCTGTGGCGCGAGCACCCTGAAGGGGCCCAGGCGCTGGCGATTTTTCAAGGCCCGCAGGCTTACGTCAGCCCCGCGTGGTACGCCACCAAGGCCGAAACCGGCAAAGTCGTGCCCACCTGGAACTACCTGGCCGTGCACGCCTGGGGCGCGCTGCGCGTGGTGCGCGATGCCCACTGGCTGATGCAGCAAGTGCAGGCGCTGACGCAGCAGCAAGAAGCCGCCTTCGCCCAGCCCTGGCACGTGGGCGATGCGCCAGCGGACTACATCGACGCCATGCTGCGCGCCGTGGTCGGCATCGAAATAGTCATTACCCGCCTGCAAGGCAAATGCAAGGCCAGCCAGAACCAGCCCGAGGCCAACCGGCAAGGCGTCATCGCCGG
>JAUMYU010000062.1 GCA_030528485.1 Comamonadaceae bacterium | reverse complement strand
GCGGATTGCAGCATCACCGCCATCGCCCGCGCCCTTCGGGGCGCTCACTGCTGGCTTGCTTGCTGGCCGCTGGGGCGTTGGCGGCCTGCCAGCCTGCCGGGCAGGCTCAGCAAGTCGTCAAATTCACCGGCCCCACCATGGGCAGCAGCTACCAGATCAGCTACGTGGCTGAATCCGGCGCGCCCGGGCTGGCGGCGGCGCAGACGGGTGTGCAGGCCATCCTGGGCGAGATTGATTCCGCCGTCTCCACCTACCGGGGCGATTCGGCCCTGGCCCGCTTCAACGCCGCGCCCGCGGGCGCTTGCATGGACATGCCTGCCGCCGCCATCGCCCTGGCCGAGCACGCCCAGGCCCTGCACGCGGCCAGCGGCGGCGCGTTTGACGTGAGCCTGCTGCCCGCGCTGGAAGCCTGGGGCTTTCGCCACCGGCCCAGCGCCCCGGTGACGACCAATATCTCGGCCAACGCCGCTGCCGCAGCCGCATCCCCCACAGCACCTACAGCGCCCACCGAGGCCGAACTGCAAGCCCTGCGCCAGCGCGTGGGCATGCAGCACCTGCGCATTGAGGGCGCGCGGCTGTGCAAGAGCGCGCCCATCCGGCTTGAGTTCAACAGCACCGCCGCAGGCTACGCCGTGGACCGCGTGGCGCAGTGGCTGGAGGGCCAAGGCGTACGCAGCTATCTGGTGGAGATCACCGGAGAGATGCGCGCCGCTGGCCGCAAACCCGATGGCGACCCCTGGCGCATCGCCATCGAAGCGCCGCTGGAAAACGCGCGCCAGGCGCAAAAAATCCTCGCGCTGCAAGACATGGCTCTGTCCACCTCGGGCGACTATCGCAACTGGCGCGAGGCGGGCGGGCAGCGCTATTCGCACACGCTGGATGCGCGCAGCCTGCGCCCCGTGCGCCACGCGCTGGCCTCCGTCACCGTGGCCCATGCCTCGGCCTTGCAGGCCGATGGCCTGTCCACCCTGCTGATGGCGCTGGGGCCAGAAGCGGGCTACGACTACGCCAGCGCACACGGCCTGGCCGCCTTGTTCATCACCCGCACGGGCGAGGGCAAAAACGAAAGCGAAAATAGCGGCTTCGCCACCCGCAGCACGGCGGCCTTTGATGCCGCCTTCAGTGCCACTTTTCCCCCATCCGTTTCTGGAGAACCACCATGATCTGGCTCGTCACCCTCATCCTCATGCTGCTGGTCGTGGCTGGCATGGCCATTGGCGTCATGGCCGGGCGCAAGCCCATTGCCGGCTCCTGCGGCGGCCTGGCCAATAGCGTGGGGCTGGATCACACCTGCCATTGCGGCAAGGCCCCTGGTTCCTGCGGCAAGAATGCATCGGGCAGCGAAAGCGCTTGAGCTCCATGCCCAAAGACATTGACTTCGGCCACCGGCATTTAGCCGTTCCAGGCCCAATTCACTGGTGCTGCTTGGTTTCATAGGTTCTCCAGCAGACGGGCAATGACTTCGGGCGAAGGCAACTGGTCTTTCAGCTCCTTGGGCAGCGTCTGGGTGATGGCGTAAGTGGCCACGCCAATGGGTTTGCGCGCGTCGCGCAGCGCGTATTCGACGATGGTGCGGGTTTTCTCCTTGCACAGGATGATGCCGATGGAGGGGTTCTCATCGTCCTGGCGCACTTGCTCATCCAGCGCTGCAAGGTAGAACTGCATCTTGCCGACGAACTCTGGCTCGAACTGGCCAATCTTCAATTCGATGGCCACCAGCGCGCGCAAGCGGCGGTGGAACAGCAGCAGGTCGATGAAGTACTCCTTGCCCTCCACTTCCAGCCGGTACTGGCTGCCCATGAAGGCGAACAGACCACCCATGGCGCGCAGAAAATCCTCGATGCGGGCGATCAGCGCGCGCTCCAACTCGCGCTCGCTGTGCTGCGCGCCCAGTTCGAGGAAATCGAAGACGTACTCGTCCTTGACCGCCAGCTTGGCCTGCGCGCGCAAGGCAGGGCTCAGCGTGCGCTCGAAATTGCTCTGGCCGAGCAGCGATTTCTCATAGCTCTGATTCTCGATCTGGTGCGCCAGCACGTTCTTCGACCAGCCGAACTTGCGCGTCATGCGCAGGTAGAACTCTCGCTCCAGGTTGTCCTTGCAGCGCTCCAGAATCAGCAGGTTGTGGCTCCAGCCGATTTCTCGCACCAGTGGTGCGAGTTTTGTCGCGCCGCCGTAGGTTTCGAAAAAGCCCTTCATGCGCCACAGATTGGAGGCCGAGAAGCCGCCCGCGCCGGGGAAAACCGCCTGGAGATCGGCGGCCAGTTGCGCCACTACGCCCTTGCCCCAGCCCTGGGCCTGCTGCCGCGCCACGATCATCCGCCCGATGTCCCAATACAGGCCGACCAATTCCTTGTTGACCGCACGCAGCGCCACGTATTGCGCGGACTGGATGCGCGCCTTGACCTCGGCCAGCAAGGCCGGGTAATCCTTGACCACAGCGGCAGCCAATGCCGCGCCGGTCTTGCGCGCCGCTGGCATCGGTGTCTTATGGACAGTCGGTTTTTTACGTGCTGACATCAGCGTCCTCCTCGGTTCGGCGCTTGCCGCGCAGGCAGTCATCGGCAATAGGCCAGATGAGGTCGGCAAGCCACCGTGCCTGACTCTGGGCTTGGTGTTGTTTCGGCATCAAACGGCCATCGTACGGTATCGATTTGCTGAGGCTGGATGGACTTTTCCCCGCGCCCGGGAAATGACTGGCTGGCAGAAGAGGGATGGGGACATACCCCCGCCAAGATGCCTCACACATGCCCGACCCAGCATCACGCCCTCCAGCCTCATCGCCCGCTCAAATGCCCAATCGATCGCCCTCCAAAGACAAATGTAACAAGCGACCTCCAAGCGTCTAACAGGCTGCTGAAGTACTGTCAATGATGTGGTGCTACAGCCCCCATTCGCTCGCTGGCAGGCATTGCCCGTAATCGATGCTGTGCTGGGGCCATTGGGCGGCGCTGTGCAGGCGGCCGCCGGGGTGGCGGTACAAAAACGCCAGCGCCTTGCACACGCCCGCGTGGGTGATCCACAACTGCGGCTCGGGGGGGCTTCCGGCCTCTCGCTGGGCGCGGTGCCCGGCCCGGCGTTCCGCACGGTAATCGGCCACCAAAGCGGCCACGCGCTTCAGAACCTCTTGCGCCGATTCGCGCCCGCCAAAGCGGTGCGTGGGGTAATCCGCCACCCAGGCATCGACCGCCGATTGGGGGATGCAGCGCCAGGGCGTCATTTCCCAATGGCCGAAATCCATTTCATTCAAACGGGCGTCGCTGCGCGCGGCAGGCAAATCGGGCCGTAGCCCGGCCAGCGCCCGCGCCAGAGTGCGGGTGCGCTCACGCTCGGACGTGGTGATGCGGCAGCCCGCAGGCAACCACTGCGCCAGTGCCTGGGCGCACTGTTGCACGTGGGCGGGATCGGTGGGCACTTCACTGGCACCGTAGCAGGTCGCTTCGGGCAGTACCACCCGGGGGTGGCGGGCAATCCATAAGGGCATGGCGGGGCGGGGCAAAGAGGCTGCAAGGCATTCGCCAATGAGCAAATGCGCTGAAAAGCCGCGGTTATAGCTTGCGGCCCAGGCGCTTTTCCACCTGACGCCTTTCCCAATCAGGCCCCAGCGGCCAATCCGAAAGGCGAACGCCGCGCAACAGCAGCGCCAGCCCCCAGCCCAGCGCGGGCCACTGCGCCCACCAAAGCCCGGGCGAGGTCATCGCATCAATGGCAAACAGCAGCGGCACCACCACCGCATACACCATCACATGGCGGTAAAAGGATTTGAGCCGGCGCACATGGCGCAGGGCCAGGGCTTCTTCCTGCTCGGCCAGCGAGGGCGAAGCGGATGGGGTGGCCGCGTGGGATGCGGCATGGGGCGCAGCATCCGGTTCGGCGTGGGGCAGGGCGGCGGCAGGTGGCGTGGCAAAAGGGGCGGCGGCAGGCATGGCGGTTTCTCCTTTGAGGCTGTGAAAGTCCACTTCAAACACGGCGGCCAGTGCTTTCAGACTCTCCATGCTGGCGGTGTGGCCGTTTTCCAGCCGCTGGATCGTGCGTGTGCTCAACCCGCTCAGCTCGGCCAGTTGCTGCTGCGACCAGCCGCGTTGCAATCGAAGTTTCTGAATGTGCATAAAGACTCCTGTGGAAGGGGGTGCCACTATCGCCAGAATCGCGGGCGACAGGCAAGGCCAGCAGGGCGACATGGGGGTGACAGAGGGGGACAGAGGAGCAGGGGGACGACAAGGGGGCGCACCAAACCGGCGCGGGCCCATGCAAGGGGGTAAACGCAAAAAACCGGCCCCGGGGTTCGCTTGGCGAAGAGATCGAGCCGCACCCCGGGTGCGAGCCGGACAGAACGCCGCCGGGCAACCGTGAGAGGTGGCAAACGCCCATGCAGGAGCAAAGCATGCAAACCTTCATGCCGGGCACCAATACCTGCTCATCCAGCATCCAGCGCACCCCGGCCATGATGATGGATCGGCATCAGCAAGCCCCTTTGTCAAACGAACCGCTTGCCAAAGACAACCCCGGGTTTTTCCGGCTTGCCAGGATCGTTGCACCTTAAGCCTTGTCTCCTTTTCCCCTTGGGGGTAAGGGGCGGAGCCCCCTTCGGAATTTTTTGTTTTTTTCTTTCTCCGTTTGCTGACCTGCCCATGACCGCTGCCGACCCAACCCCGCCCCACCGCGCCCGGCGTACCGGCCCGGCGCTGGAGAAGTGGTACGGCTTTTTGCAATGGCTGCTGCCCGCCGTGCAAAAGCTGCCGCGGACCTGAGAACAGGTTCTGGAGCGGCATGGCCTGTGCGTTGCGCCGCCTTGCTGTCTCACCCCCACCGCGCCCGGCCTCTCTGGCTCGAGCCGTGCGCAGGCTTTCTTCCCATCGGGCCTGTATCCCCTCTCATCAAAGGACACATCATGTCGCTTCACATCAAACGTCTTTGCCTGCTGGCCTGCGCCCCTGCCGCCCTGTGGCTGGGCAGCCCCGCGCATGCGGGCTTGGCCTATGAATGCAATCTGTACAAGAACGGCCAGTTCATCGGCACGCACATCAAGGTGGTGGCCGATTCCAAGGCCGAGGCCCAGCGGATAGCCGAGGAGCGCGTGCGCACGGACTTGAAAGACCGCGCAGATTCGGTGCGCTGCAAGTAAGCCGCCACCACAACGCCTGCGCGAGCGGGGAGGCGATGCCTGCCGCTGGCGCGGCCTGCGCGGCGTGAGCCGCCATTTTTGACGACAAGGAGTTTTTGCAATGCAAAGCCAATTTCTTTTTTCCCTGGGTCGCAAGGCCGTGCTGCTGGCGGCGCTGGCTGGCGCGGCAGCGGGTGTGCAGGCCAGGGACGTGGTGCACAGCTTCCAATACGACAAGGGCCGTGTGGATGTGTACGTCGGGGCGGGGCAAACGCTGTTCGTGCAAACGCCGGTCAGCACGTACGACACGGGCTACCGCCGCGCCAGCAAGCCCAGCAAGGATTGCGCTTACCTCTCGCGCGGCGGCGCGTGCACGACGCACGCGGCGGCGATGGCTGATGTAGAGGGCAAGACGCGCTCGGGGGCGTATTGGAAATGAAACCGGCCCGGGCGGGACGAGGCGTTTGCGCAGGCTTCCTGGCGCAGGGCGGCAATGTCGGCGGCGGCGAAGTCCTGCCCGGCCAGGCGCTGGCGCAGGGCGCGGGCGCGTTGCAGGCGCTCCTCGGCGCTGGCGCTGGCGGGCATGAGCACGGTTTGCAGGCAGACGACGGCCTCGTTGTTGAGGCTGCGGCGATGCGCCTGTGCTGCGGCCTTGAGGCGTTCGTAGATTTCGTCGGGGATGTTTTTCAGCGTCAAGGTGGCGGGCATGGCGATGCTGGCGTGGGATTCAATCTGGTTGCATTGTGGTTGCCCTTGCCATGATCGTCAAACTTTCGGGGCCAGCGCGGGGGCGCAAAGCCACGGATCAGGGAAACCACGCCTTCACGCGCTGGGTGCTCCCGTCCATCATGGCTGGGCTTGGCCGGGTTGGCGCGGCGCTGTTGGAGCGTTTGCGGGCAATGGCAGAGCGCGCCACTCGGTCAAGCGCGCGGTGCGTGAAGGGGGGCAGGGTCATTCCTACAATGCCCCTCTTTACGGCGAAATCGCCCGGGCGGGCTTGGTGCCTGGCGCCGCTGTGACGGTAGAAAAAAATACAGACAGACCCCGAACCTTTTGAAAGGTCAACCCCATGATGAACGTCTCCAGGCGCCAGTTCATGCAAGTGACTGGCTCGACCCTGGCGGGCTCCAGTCTGGCGCTGATGGGCTTTTCGCCCACGGATGCGCTGGCGGAGGTGCGCCAGTACAAGCTTGCGGCCGCGCAGGTCACGCGCCAGACCTGCACCTATTGCTCGGTGGGCTGCGGCATTTTGATGTACTCGCTCAGCGATGGCGTGCGCAATGCCAAGCGCGCCGTGATCCACGTCGAGGGCGACCCCGATCACCCGGTCAACCGCGGCACGCTGTGCCCCAAGGGCGCGGGTTTGCTGGATTTCATCAACAGCCCCAACCGCCTGCTCAAGCCCCAGTACCGCGCCCCGGGCGCGAGCGAGTGGACGGATCTGTCCTGGGATGAGGCGATGGATCGCATCGCCCGCCTGATGAAGGACGACCGCGATGCCAACTTCATCACGCATACGGACGATGGCAAGGTGGTCAACCGCTGGCTGACCACGGGCATGCTGGCCGCCTCGGCCTCCACCAGCGAAACGGGCTACATCACCCACAAGGTGATGCGCAATTTCGGCCTTCTTGCATTCGACAACCAGGCGCGTGTCTGACACGGCCCGACGGTGGCAGGTCTTGCCCCGACGTTTGGCCGTGGTGCGATGACGAACCATTGGGTCGACATCAAGAATGCGGATGTGATTTTGATCATGGGCGGCAATGCCGCCGAGGCCCACCCCTGCGGGTTCAAGTGGGTGACGGAAGCCAAGGAGCACAACGGCGCTTATTTCATGGTGGTCGATCCGCGCTTCAACCGCTCGGCATCGGTGGCCGATTACTACGCGCCAATCCGCTCGGGCACGGACATCACCTTCCTGGGCGGGGTCATCAACTACCTGCTGAGCAACGACAAGATCCACAAGGAGTACGTGCACAACTACACGGACTTCAGCTTCGTCGTGCGCGATGACTTCGAGTTCGTCGATGGCATCTACTCGGGCTACAACGAAGATACGCGCACCTACGAGAAAACCTCGTGGGATTACGAGCGCGGCGCCGATGGCTACGCCGTGGTGGATCCGACGCTGCAACACCCGCGCTGCGTCTATCAGCTCTTGAAGAAGCACTACAGCCGCTATACGCCGGAGATGGTCGAGCGCATCTGCGGCACGCCCAGGGAGAAATTCCTGCACGTGGCCGAGAAGCTCGCCAGCACGGCGGTGCCGGGCCGCGCGGCCACCATCATGTACGCGCTGGGCTGGACGCAGCACTCCATCGGCGCGCAGATGCTGCGCACCGGCGCGATGATGCAGCTGCTGCTGGGCAACATCGGCGTGGCCGGCGGCGGCATGAACGCGCTGCGCGGGCACTCCAACATCCAGGGCCTGACCGATCTGGGCCTGCTCTCGGCCAGCCTGCCGGGCTATTTGAGCCTGCCGCGCGAGCATGAGCAGGACTACGCCGGCTACATCGCCGCGCGGGCGCACAAGCCGCTGCGCCCGGGGCAGGTCAGCTACTGGCAGAACTACTCCAAGTTCCACGTCAGCCTGATGAAGGCTTGGTACGGCAAGAACGCCACGGCCGAGAACAACTGGGGCTACGACTACCTGCCCAAGCTGGACAAGGAGTACGACATGCTCCAGTACTTCCAGCTCATGAACGAGGGCAAGGTCAACGGCTATCTGGCGCAGGGCTTCAACCCGCTGGCGGCGCTGTCGGACAAGAACCGCGTGCGCAATGGCCTGTCCAAACTCAAGTTCCTGGTGGTCATGGATCCGCTGGCCACGGATACTTCCGAGTTCTGGAAGAACCACGGCGAGTTCAACGACGTGGACGAGAAAGCCATCCAGACCGAGGTGTTCCGCCTGCCCACGACCTGCTTTGCCGAGGACGAGGGCGAGATCGTCAGCTCCAGCCGCGTGCTGCAATGGCACTGGAAGGCTGCCGAGCCGCCGGGCCAGGCGCGCACCGACATCCACATCATGTCGGAGCTGTTTTTGCGCATGCGCGAGCTGTACCGCAAGGAAGGCGGCGCCTACCCCGACCCGATCCTGCACCTGGACTGGCCTTACGCCCAGCAGCACGAGGCCACGGCGCAGGAGGCGGCCATGGAGCTCAACGGCCGCGCGCTGGTGGATTTGACCGACCCGAAAGACCCCAGCAAGGTGCTGCGCAAGGCCGGGCAGCAAATCTCCGGCTTTGGCGAGCTGCGCGACGACGGCAGCACCGCCTGCGGCTGCTGGATTTTTGCCGGCTCCTGGACGGAGGAGGGCAACATGATGGCCCGCCGCGACAACTCCGACCCCACCGGCATCGGCAACACCCTGAACTGGGCCTGGGCCTGGCCGGCCAACCGCCGCGTGCTCTACAACCGCGCCTCGTGCGATCCGCAGGGCAGGCCCTTCAACCCGCACCGCCAGCTCGTGCACTGGAACGGCAGGCGCTGGACGGGCGCGGACGTGCCGGACTTCGTTGCCACCTCCGCGCCCGAGGCGGGCGCTGGCCCCTTCATCATGAATGCCGAGGGCGTGGCGCGCTTCTTCTCGCGCAAGCTGCTCAACGAAGGCCCCTTCCCCGAGCATTACGAGCCGTTCGACACGCCGCTGGGCTACAACCCGCTGCACCCGAACAACCCCAAGGCCACCAGCTCGCCAGCGGCGCGGGTCTTCACGCCCATCTGGGAGACTTTCGGCAAGCCCGAGGAATTCCCCCACGTGGGCACGACCTACCGCCTCACCGAGCACTTCCACTACTGGACGCGCCACACGGTTCTCAACTCCATCAGCCAGCCCGAGCAATTCGTGGAGATTGGCGAGGCCCTGGCCGCCTCCATCGGCGTCAAGGCGGGCGACCGCGTCAAAGTCAGCTCCAAGCGCGGCTACATCAAGGCCGTGGCGGTGGTGACCAAGCGCATCAAGGCCATGCAGATCGATGGCAAAACCATCCACCACGTGGGCATTCCCATCCACTGGGGCTTCAAGGGCGTGGCCAAGCCAGGCTTCATCGCCAACACCCTGACCCCCTTCGTCGGTGATGGCAACACCAACACCCCCGAGTTCAAGACCTTCCTGGTGAAGGTCGAGAAGATCTGAAGGAGTCCACATGGCATTGCAATCCCTGGACATCAAACGGCGCTCGGCCACCACCACGCCCTCGCCCCAAGTGCGCGAGCCGCGCTCGGGCGAGGTGGCCAAGCTCATCGACGTCTCCAAGTGCATTGGCTGCAAGGCCTGCCAGACCGCCTGCTCGGAATGGAACGACCTGCGCGACGAGATCGGCCACAACCATGGCGTGTACGACAACCCCATGGACCTGACGGCCGACTCGTGGACGGTGATGCGCTTTACCGAGTACGAGAACGAAGCCACGGGCAATCTGGAGTGGCTGATCCGCAAGGACGGCTGCATGCACTGCGAGGACCCCGGCTGCCTCAAGGCCTGCCCCTCGCCCGGAGCCATCGTGCAGTACACCAACGGCATCGTGGATTTCCACGAGGAAAACTGCATTGGCTGCGGCTACTGCGTCACCGGCTGCCCCTTCAACGTGCCGCGCATCTCCAAGAAGGACAACAAAGCCTACAAGTGCACCCTGTGCTCTGACCGCGTGGCCGTGGGCCGCGAGCCGGCCTGCGTCAAGACCTGCCCCACCGGCGCCATCATGTTCGGCACCAAAAAGGCCATGAAAGAGCAGGCCGAGCGCCGCATCGATGACCTGAAAAACCGCGGCTACGCCAACGCGGGCCTGTACGACCCGGCCGGCGTGGGCGGCACCCACGTCATGTACGTGCTGCACCACGCCGACAAGCCCTCGCTGTACGCCGGCCTGCCCGATGCGCCGCAAATCAGCCCCGTGGTGCGCTTGTGGAAAGGCGTGACCAAGCCGCTGGCCCTGGCCGGCATTGCCCTGGCCGCGCTGGGCGGCTTCTTCCACTACACCCGCGTAGGCCCCAACAAGCCCACCGAGCAGGATGAGGAGGACGCCGACGCCCAGGCCCTGGCGCGCCGCCAGGCCGCAGGCATCGCCACCGAACACGCGCACCACGCGCACCATGAGCGCCACGTTCACCAGCACGCCCAGCACGCGCCATTGCAGCAGGAGGCCCGCCATGACTGAACACCGTCGCCCCACACCCAGCGACTTTGCCGTGGACGCCGAAGGCCGCCCGGCCATCCAGCGTTACACCGCCAACGAGCGCAGCAACCACTGGCTCACCGCCATCAGCTTCGTGCTGCTGGCGCTCTCGGGCCTGGCGCTGTTTCACCCCTCCATGTTCTGGCTCACCAACCTGTTTGGCGGCGGCCCGTGGACGCGCATCCTGCACCCCTTCATCGGCGTGGTGATGTTCCTCTCGTTCACCGTGCTGGCGCTGCGCTTTTGGCATCACAACTTTCTGGACAAGAACGACATCCAGTGGCTCAAGCAGCCCGGCGACATGCTGGCCAATCAGGAGCACAAGCTGCCGCCCGTGGGCAAGTACAACGCCGGGCAGAAAATCCTGTTCTGGGTGCTGCTGGGCAGCATGCTGGGCCTGCTGCTGACCGGCATCGTCATGTGGCGCGCCTACTTCAGCCACCTGTTCGGCATCGACATCATTCGCCTGGCATCGCTGCTGCATGCCTTCTTTGGCTTCGTGATGATCTTTGCCATCGTGTTCCACGTCTATGCGGCCTTCTGGGTCAAAGGCTCCATCCAGGCCATGACGCGCGGCACCGTCAGCTACGCCTGGGCCAAGCGCAACCACCGCCTGTGGTACGACGAAATCGTCGAGCGCGAGCAGCAATTGGCCGCCCAGCGCCAGGAGCGTACAGGTGGGTAATGTTGCTTTAGCGGATTGTTCGAGATCGCACAGCTTGGTGCCAAGGGGAGTGATGCCGTGCTCCCCTGGTTCCCTGACAACAAGAATGGACTTTGGCAGGCTCAATGAAATGCAGGGCGGGGGAAGCTTGCGCATTTAGAATGCCCAGCCCCTAAAGGTTGCCCATCCAGGGAGCTATCTCCTGCCGTTTGCCAAGTGCTGTTTGATATGGCGAGAAAGTCACGAAACCAAGGAATTTCAATAGCTCTTTGCCCATGTGTGTTTTTGGAACGTGGGGAAGTTTTAAGTTTCTCTATTTGAAAGCACGTATGCATCGACCCTGCTTCGCAATTAAAACCATAGCCTTGGCCACTGGTTTGCTGTGTGCCACAGGTGCTGTTCACGCCAAAACCTGGGTATTGACCACAGGTGAAACCAATGCAACTTATCGCAATGCCCTCTATGGCGCTTTTGAAGCGGCCTCTGGAGGCGCTGCCAATATGGTGGATGGGCGTACGCATTTGGCTGTGGGGCAAACCACACCCCTGGCCTTGCCGGATGATGTCACGGTTGTTGCTGTCGGCGTATTAGGCGCCCACGAGCCTGACCGTATGGCCGAAGTGATGGGTATGTTGGCTAATCCGGCACGCGACTTGACTTTCGTGTTCTTCAATGATGGAACATCTGCCAATAACAGCGATCACTCCGACCCCTTGACCAGTGGCGAGACGTGGAACAAAGCGATTAGTGCCGCTATGACGGCACAACTGGGCTTGACAAGCCAGCCCATTGGTATTGATCTGGGGCGCGGCGTGGGCGGGCAGTACTACCTCAACGAGACACTCCCCTATACAGGCTTTCCGGCCTCCCTGAGCGGCGGCGACTATGACACCTACACCAACGTCCCCGGTGCGTATGCCTTATACCTTGATGGCAGTCAGACGCCGCCTGCTACCAGCCCCGCCAATACTGCCAAGGTAGCTGCTTATGGGCTGTTCGCTCCGCGTGCCGCCATGCAAAACGGAAAAGCCTGTGTGTTCGCTTTTGGCGATATCAGCCCCTTCTCTGCTGGTGTAAATCAGAGCATTAGCAGCTTGGCCCAGAGTATTGTTGCCGCAGCCTCAAGCGATACCTGCAACAAGCTGCTCACGCCAGACCTGGTTCCGACACTCACGCTTGCCACGCCCCTGCAAGTAGGCGGCAGCGGCACGCTCACCGTCAAGGCGGAAAACTTGGGCCTGAGCGACAGCGCCGCTGGCGGCAAAATCCTGGTCACCCTGCCGGCGCAGGCGCAAGTCGATGACACTGCACTGCCTGCGGGCTGTACCAAAGTGGCGCCCTTGCAAGTCGATTGCACGCTTGGCGCCGTCACCGCGCAAGGCAGCAAGACATTCGTGCTGCCCTTTACCGTCGTCGGCTCTGGCGCGGACAGCACCTTCCTCGCCCAGGTGACAGGCGGCTCCACCGAAACCGGCGAGCTGGCCCCGCAACTGAAAAACAACGGCCCAGTGCAGCGCAAAGTCACCATCGCCGCCCCTGCAGCCACCATCACCGGCCCGGCCACCGCCCAGCCCAACGCAGCCACCACCGTCAACGGCACCGCCACCGGCCTGGCCGATGGCGCCCAGGTCACCGTTACCGTCAACGGCACCGCCGTACAAGCCACCGTCACCGGCGGCAAGTTCAGCGCCAACTTCCCCAATGGCTTTCCTGCAGGCGCCCACGCCGTCACCGTCACCGGCCCCAGCGGCTGGGCATTGACGCAGACAAACCACTTCACCGTTTTGGTGCGGCGATCTTCGTCCACCCCCGGTGGTGTGACGGCCGTGCCTGTGCTCGATGGGCTGGGCCTGGGCGCCTTGGCGGCCTTGCTGGGCGCTGCGGGCTTGCGCCGCCAGCGCAAACGCCAGCGTTGATGCCCGGCTTGGCCCCAGCGCCGACAGCTCCGGGGCATGCGACAGAAAAAACAGCGCCTGCGGGCGCTGTTTTTTATTGCAAATCATCAGGAAAATTCATACTCCTAATAGATTGCCATAACAGGGTATTTTTATATCCTATTGATTTGTAAAATCAATGCACATCCAATGCAGGCAGTGCGCTGCCTGCTTGAAATCTTGTTCACGTTCGCTGCATGGCGGGCAAGGCTGCGCCTGGGGCCGCTCTGCGGCTTGCGCTGTGCGCGGCGATTTTGATGGCGGGTTTTACAGCATGGGCGAGAGCACGCGGGTGGCGGCTTCGGCCAGGCGTTGGGGAAAGGATAGACGTCGCAGGGCGGGGACGGCGCGGGCGTTTTTCAGGTCGCGGTTGAACTGCCGGGCCAGGGCCTGGTTGAATTGGGGGCCAAAGACGGCGACGCCGACTTCGTAGTTGAGGCGAAAGCTGCGCACGTCGAAGTTGGCGGTGCCGATGAAGCTGTAGTCGTCGTCCACCACCAGGGTCTTGGAGTGCAGCATGCGGTCGCTGTATTCCCAGATGTGCACGCCAGCGGCGATGAGTTCGTCAAAGTACGAGCGCGCCGCCAGGGTGACGAGCAGCGAATCCGAGCGTTGGGGCACCAGCACGTGGACGTCCACGCCGCCCAGCGCGGCGCTGGTGAGGGCCATCATGGCCGCTTCGGTGGGCACGAAGTAGGGGGTGGTGAGCAGTACGCGCTGGCGCGCTTCGGAGATGGCTTTGACGTAGCTGCGGTGGATGGGCTCGTGGGGGTTGTCGGGGCCGGAGGTCCAGATCTGCACGTTGTGGGGGCCGGTTTCGCTGATGGGCAGGTAGCCGTTGAGGCAGTCGTCGGGCAGGGTGCCGGTGGCGTAGGCCCAGTCTTCCAGAAAGACGACTTGCAGCCAGAAGGCGGGGGCGCCGACGAGGCGCACGTGCACGTCGTGGTAGGCGTCGGGGCGGATGCGCAGGTCTTCTTCATCGGTGATGTTGACGCCGCCGGTGAAGGCGATGCGGCCATCGCAGACGACGATTTTGCGGTGGGTGCGGTAGTTGGTCATGGGCCGCCAGCGCCGGCCCAGGCGGGTGTCGTGAAAGCGGGCGAAGGCGATGCCTGCATCGAGCATGGGCTGGATGAAGCAGCGCCGCAGCCGTGCGGAGCCTAGGGCGTCCACCAGCAGGCGCACGTGCACGCCTTGGCGCGCTTTTTCAATCAGGGCGTCGCGCAGCCGGGCGCCGGTCTGGTCTGGTTCGTAGATGTAGTACTCCAGATGGATGTGGTTTTGGGCCTGGGCCACGGCTTCGAGGATGGCCTCGAAGGTGTCGGCCCCGCTGGGTAGCAGATCGACGGCCTGGGCGCTGCAAGGGTAGATGCCGGTGCTGGTCGCGCCCATTTGCACCAGTTGGCGAAACATGCCGGGGGCGTGGTGCGCGCGTTGCTTGAGGGCTTGCAAATCGTCGTGGCTGGCGATTTGGGCATGCTGGCGCAGGCGCTTGCGTTGTTGGTTGCGCAGGCGTTTGGGGCCGAGGAAGTAGAAGATGAGAAAACCGGCAAAGGGCACGAAGGCGAGCATGAGGATCCAGCCGATGGTGGCCTCGGGAGCGCGCTTTTGCAGCACAACCCAGATGGTGAGCACCAGCAGGTACAGCACCCAGGCTGCGGCTAGGAAGTAGTCCATCGATAGGTTCATGGCGCGGGGGGCGATGCCCTTATGGGGAGTGGAGCTGCCGCAATGCACTGGCCAGGGTTTGGGCGTCGGCCACGGTGAGCGGCTCGGGCGGGCGGGCGGCGATGGGCAGGGTGTGCAGGGTTGGGGGATTGTCGGTGAAGTGGCTGTGCGCAGCGGGAGGGGAGGATGCCGGGGTCAGGGCTTGGGCAAACCAGGCACGGGCGTGGCCGGCATCGGGGTAGGGGGCGCAGGCCAGTTCCAGGGCGGCTGGCGCAGGCGCTTGCTGGGCGCACCAGGTTTGCCAATGTTGTCGCAGGCTCCAGCGTTTGTGGCTTGCCAAGGCGGGGTTGGCGGGCCAGGGCGGCAGCGGGGGGGTGTCCCAAAGCCTGTTCACGATCTCTGCGCGGAGTTGCCAAGCCTCGTCATGGCTGGGACTATGGCGGCAAGATATGTGCAAGGTAGCGCCTTGCGGCCCATTCCAAACTGCTGCTGGCCCACTCGCGCCGGAATCATGAGCGGG
The DNA here is from genome assembly GCA_030528485.1 of Comamonadaceae bacterium. Lineage (GTDB taxonomy): Bacteria > Pseudomonadota > Gammaproteobacteria > Burkholderiales > Burkholderiaceae_C > Lampropedia. The sequence continues at coordinate 179 of JAUMYU010000062.1, read as the reverse complement.
TACCAACATGGCGATGGCGGTGATGGCCGGGCGCAGCGATTCAGTCTGGGTTGGGGTGAGGGTGTGAGACAGGTGGATGGCGAGATGGTGGGCCAGCGGCAGGGCGCTGCGCTCGGAGACGAGGATGATGGGGCGCGTATCGGGGGCGTTGTCGGAGGCGCTGTTTGGGGCGCTGTTTG
>JAUMYU010000131.1 GCA_030528485.1 Comamonadaceae bacterium | reverse complement strand
GCTGGACGTGTACGTGTGCAGCTACAACTGCGACAACTCGGCCAAGGCCGAAGCCCTGTTCGAGGCGTTGATGCAAGCCTTTCAACCGGCCGACCCGCATCTGCACCGCGTGGTGCGGGCGTAATCAGTACGTCTGCCACGCTGCCAACGCAAGAAACAAAGCACTGCATAGATTGGCTCCTTGCAGGCGCTTCTTCCAAACATGGTTGCAACTTGATAAAGCGGGTAAGCACCATCACAAAAACCATGTCTCGTGTGCTTGGTGGCTTTTTGCCAGTGAGCGCCTGATGTGCATGTCCCTTTGTTGCTTTTGTGAACCGTCCTGATTGCGATTGGCTGATGCATTGCCCTTGCGTTCGACCTTGATCCCTACCCATGAACACCCCCCACGCATACGCCGTTGAGCAGCTCTCGCCCGATCTGGGCTTTTTTTTGCGCACCACGCAAACGCTGGTCGAAGCGCGCTCGCCCATGCAGCACATCGAGATCGTGCAAACCCCGTTGTTTGGCCGCGCCATGCGCATCGACGGCTGCTTCATGACCAGTGAGGGCGACGAATTTTTCTACCACGAGCCGATGATTCACCTGCCTGCCATCACCCACGGCCAAGTGCGCCGGGCCTTGGTGATTGGCGGTGGCGATGGTGGCGCGGCGCACAACCTGCTGCGCTATCCGGGCATGGAACGCGTGGTGCTGGCCGAGCTGGATCGCGAAGTGATCGACATGGCCCGCGAATGGCTGCCTGCCGTGCACCGCGGCGCGTTTGACGATCCGCGCCTGGAGCTGTGTCTGGGCGATGGTCGCGCCTTCGTCGAAGGCTGCCAGGCACAGTTCGACCAGATCGTGCTGGATTTGACCGACCCCTTCGGCCCGGCCGTTGCCTTGTACACGCGCGACTTTTACCGCGCCTGCCAGCGGGCGCTCAAACCCGGCGGCGTGCTATCGCTGCATGTGCAATCGCCCATCCACCGGGCGGATCTGATGGCGCGCATCGTCGCATCGCTGCAAAGCGTGTTTGGCGTGGTGCGGCCGTATCTGCAATACGTGCCGCTGTACGGCACGCTGTGGGCCATGGCGATGGCCTCTGATGCGCACGACCCGCTGGCCTTGTCTGCGGCAGAAGTGGAGGCGCGCTTGCAGCAAAACGGCTTGCAGGATTTGAAGCTTTACAGCGGCGCCACCCACCAGGCGCTGCTGGCCTTGCCGCCTTTTGTGCAAACGCTGCTGGCCGCGCCCGCCCAGCCCATTGACGATGGCGAAACGCTGGATGACCCGAGCCTGGCGCAGGGCCTGGGGCCGCTCCAACTGCGGGTTGAGGGCTGACAGCTAGCCGGGTTTTAGGCGTGGCTGTTGTTGCTGTTGAAAAGGGGGAAGGGGGCAGGCGGCGCGGCCGGTTTGCGTTTGCCTGCATTCCCTATCAGGTATCAGCACTTGCAGTGGCAAGCGCACATCGTGCGCAGTGTGATGGCTGCCAGCCCCTGCACACATTGTGTGCTGCACTATAATCCGCAAGTTTTGCATGTCGCAAAGCGCACGTGGCGGGCAGTT
>JAUMYU010000130.1 GCA_030528485.1 Comamonadaceae bacterium | reverse complement strand
AGCGTGCGTTCGTTCTGGAAAACGCTCATGTCGCCGGTGCGCTCCACCCGGAACAAGACTTTGAGCAGCGTGCGCAAAATGGTTTTGAGCATGGATGGCTTCTTTCTTTGGTGACGGAATCGGTGGCGGGCCTGCGGGCCAAGCTCTCAGACCCGAAGCATGCCAGCAAATGCGCGGTGAGCGACGCGGCCATGCACCCGGTGCAGAAGGCCGCGCCAGGCGGTATCCGCAGGTGATACCCGTTGCCTGATACCCAGCACGTGTGAGGCAGGCAAGTCGCATCTCGCAAAGCCCGCGATGCGGCGTGCCGTTATTCCTCATGGATGCTCGCGCGATGCGGCTGACGCATGGGCACCCAAGGGGCACGCTGCCTGCGCAGCAGGCGGCCAGTGTAGGGGCTTTGCGGGGTCTTGGGGCATCAGGGCGCTGCGCAGGCAGATCGTTGCGCCCGTCGCTGCCATTCAGAAGCTGTGCTTGCCAGCGCACGATGGCGGCTCATGCTGCAGCTCATCGCATCCAGCCTCAAACATGTCTCCATGAGCCTGCGATCAGAAAGCGGTGCGGGACGAGTGGAACGAAAAAGGCGCAGGCGCTTCAGCAAAAGGCCGGGCCAGGCCGCAGGGGCACAGGTTCTAGAATCGTTGCCCCAGCCGCTGAATGTTTCTGCTTCTGTTCGGCGCATGTTTCACGCCCCGGCGGCGTTGCCTGGGCCCACGCAGGGCATGGGCCGCGCAGTGCGGGGCGCTTGTCTGCCTGTTTGCTTGCCATGTCTTCAACGTTTTTGCCGTCTTCTTCTGCCGCACCCGGCCTCTTGCAGCGCAGCCTGGCTGCGGTGTGGCACCCTTGCACGCAAATGCAGCACCACCTGGCCGCAGGCCCCAAGGCCTTGCCGTTGCTGCCCATCGTGCGCGGGCAGGGCGTGTGGCTGTATGGCGAGGCGGGCCAGCGTTGGCTGGACGGCATCAGCTCGTGGTGGACGAATCTGTTCGGCCACGCCAACCCGCGCATCAATGCCGCGTTGCGCGAGCAGTTGGATCAACTGGAGCACGTCATGCTTGCGGGCTTTACGCACGAGCCGGTGGTGGCCTTGTCCGAGCGTTTGAGCGCGCTCACGGGCGGGGCGCTGGGCCATGCCTTTTATGCGTCCGATGGGGCATCGGCGGTGGAGATCGCGCTCAAGATGTCTTTCCACCACTGGCAGAACCGCGGCCAGCCCAGCAAGCGCCGCTACGTGTGCGTGGCTGGCAGCTACCACGGCGAAACGGTGGGCGCGCTGGCCGTGACCGATGTGGCCCTGTTCAAAGAGGCTTATGGCTCGCTCACGCAGCCCGCGTTTGTCGTGCCCAGCCCCGATGCGCGGCTGGCCCAGCCTGGCGAAACGGCGGCCGACGTGGCCCGCCGAGCCGCGCACGCGCTGGAAGAACTGCTCGCGCGCGAGCACGAACAGATTGCCGCGCTGATTGTGGAGCCGTTGGTGCAATGCGCCAGTGGCATGGCCATGCACGACCCGGCCTATCTGGCGCAGGTGCGCGCGCTGTGCGACCGTTATCAGG
>JAUMYU010000129.1 GCA_030528485.1 Comamonadaceae bacterium | reverse complement strand
CTGAAGCACATGAAGGCGCTGCTGGAAACCTTGCTCGCGCTGGATGGCGTGACCAAAAAGAACGGTTTTCTGGAAAACAACTTCAGCGCCTGAGCGCGGCAAAGCGTGGATCCGCTGGTTTTTGCAGCCAAGCTGATGGGGCGGGCCTTTGGCTTCATTGGCCTGCTCGTCATGGCCTGGGGCGCGCTCAGTCTGGCGGCGTCCATCCATGCCTGGCTGCGCTGCGGGCGCACGCAGGGCGAGGTGATTGACTTCATTGAAAAACCCGGCGACTACAACACCCGCGCGTATTACGCGCCAGTAGTGCGCTTTATCCACGGTCAGCAGCTCATCACGTTTGAAAGCAGCTATGCCCTGCCCAATCCGCGCTATGACGTGGGTGCAAGTGTGCGTGTGGCCTTTAAACCCGAAGACCCCAACCAGGCGGAAATCCTCGACTCCGCTGTCTTCTTTCTGCCCGGCGCGTTCAAACTGGGCTTTGGCTGGCTGTTCTGGAAGATAGCCTCTGTTTGGTAAAAAACCGCCATGCCCGCCGCCCCTATGCCCCAGCACATCCCTGCCGCCAAGCCCCTGGCGCTGAACAGGGCTTTAGCCCTTGCCGCCGCCGCATGGCCCTGGCTGATGACCCTTACGCCCTGGTTGGTAGCCGCCGTTTGCGGTGGCGTATCAGGCGGCTGGGAAGGCGTGCTGGAAGCGCCGCTGGGCATTGCGCTGGCGCCTTGGTTTTTCGTGAGCATTTACGTCACGTTTCTCGACACCTATCCGGTGTGGGCGGTCGTTTTCTTTCCGCTGCTGTATTTAGCCGCCTTTGCAAGTATGGTTGCGGGCATTAAATGCTGGTCGCGATGGTGGGGGAAGGTGCTGCTGGGCTGGAGCTATTTCGCGCTGGGTTGGATGTGCGCACTCCAGATATTGGCTGTGACCTGAGAAGCTGTTCACTATCCCCTCGCGGGCGCTTGAATGCTGGAAGCGGGCGGCCTGCTACGCCGCAAATCTTCTTGCTTGACCGTTTCGGAGCCTTGATCTTTTAAGCGGCGGCGTTGCAGGGCCATGTGCGTGCTGCAAACATCGTTTTGAGGTCGATGCGGTGGCACAGCCGATTTATGATTCAGCCGGAATGTGTCAGGCGCGGCTGCCATGCCGCCTGGCGGCCAGTGCAGACTGCCCTTGTTGACTGGTTGATGACCGATTTTTGTTGAGAACGTTTGATTCAGAAAGGTAAATCATGAGTGCCATTGTTGATATCGTTGGCCGCGAAGTGCTGGACAGCCGCGGCAATCCCACCGTCGAGTGCGACGTGCTGCTCGAAAGCGGCGTGATGGGCCGCGCGGCCGTGCCCAGCGGCGCGTCCACCGGCAGCCGCGAGGCGATTGAATTGCGCGATGGCGACAAGAGCCGCTACCTGGGCAAAGGCGTGCTCAAGGCCGTAGAGCACATCAACACCGAAATCAGCGAGGCTGTGCTGGGGCTGGACGCCAGCGAGCAGGCCTTTCTGGACCAGACCCTGATCGATCTGGACGGCACCGAAAACAAAAGCCGCCTGGGCGCCAACGCCATGCTGGCCGTGA
>JAUMYU010000061.1:2433-15862 GCA_030528485.1 Comamonadaceae bacterium | reverse complement strand
TCCAGGTGGCAATGGGTGTCGATCCAGCAGGCGGGCATGGGGGATTTCGCAGAGTCGGAGGCTTACTCGGGGGGCGTACTCGGGGAGCGTATTGTCTTTGAGAGCCTGTTCAAAATCTCTGCACGGCGGGCCATGAAGCGGATTTGGGCGGTCTGCTTGCGCCTTGCAGCCCATCCCAAACCGCTTCTTGCCCACTCGCGCCGAGGTTTTGAACAGGCTCTGAGGCCGGGGCGGGCGCGGGGGCGAATTCTTGTATAAGACTTCAAAAGCGGCGACAATCGCCGCCGCCTTTTGGGGCGCCCGCAGCGCGCCGCCGAAGTATTTTTTCAAATGGCTGCCAACACGAGAGACAGAGACCAGATGACTACCAAGCAACCTACCATCGTCTATACCCTGACCGACGAGGCCCCGCGCCTGGCGACGGCATCCTTTTTGCCCATCGTGCGCAGCTTTGCATCGGCCGCGGGCATTGATGTAACGCAAAGCGATATTTCGCTGGCCGCGCGCATCCTGGGCGAGTTCCCCGAGTTCCTGAAAGAGGAGCAGCGCGTGCCCAATTACCTGGAGGAGCTGGGCAAGCTCACGCTCGAACCCGAGGCCAACATCATCAAGCTGCCCAACATCAGCGCCTCGGTGGGCCAGCTCAACGCGGCGATCAAGGAATTGCAGGCCAAGGGCTACGCCGTGCCCAATTACCCCGAGAACCCCGCCACGGATGAGGAAAAGGCCCTCAAGGCGCGCTACGCCAAATGCCTGGGCTCGGCGGTCAACCCCGTGCTGCGCGAGGGCAACTCCGACCGCCGCGCGCCTGCGGCGGTGAAGAACTACGCGAAAAAATTCCCCCACTCCATGGGCGAGTGGAAGCAGTGGTCGCAAACGCATGTCTCGCACATGCACGGCGGCGACTTCTACCACGGCGAAAAATCCATGACGCTGGACAAGGCCCGCGACGTGAAGATGGAGCTGGTGACCAACAGCGGCAAAACCATCGTGCTCAAGCCCAAGGTGGCCTTGCAGGAGGGCGAAGTCATCGACTCCATGTTCATGAGCAAGAAGGCGCTGTGCGAGTTCTACGAGCGCGAGATCGAGGATTGCAAGGAGGCGGGCATCCTGTTTTCGCTGCACGTCAAGGCCACGATGATGAAGGTTTCCCACCCCATCGTGTTCGGCCACTGCGTCAAGATCTTCTACAAGGAAGCCTTCGAGAAGCACGGCAAGCTGTTCGAGGAGCTGGGCGTGAACGTCAACAACGGCATGGCCGATCTGTACGCCAAGATCGCCACGCTGCCCAACTCGCTGCGCGAGGAAATCGAGCGCGATCTGCACAAATGCCAGGAAGGCCGTCCGCCGTTGGCGATGGTCGATTCGGCCAAGGGCATTACCAACTTCCACTCGCCCAATGACGTGATCGTGGATGCCTCCATGCCCGCCATGATCCGCAGCGGCGGCAAGATGTGGGGCGCCGACGGCAAGCCTTACGACTGCAAGGCGGTGATGCCCGAATCGACCTTTGCCCGCATCTACCAGGAGATGATCAATTTCTGCAAATGGCACGGCAACTTCGACCCCGCCACCATGGGCACCGTGCCCAACGTGGGCCTGATGGCGCAAAAGGCCGAGGAATACGGCAGCCACGACAAGACCTTTGAAATCCCCGAAGCGGGCCAGGCCAACATCGTCGATCTGGCCACGGGCGAGGTGCTGATGACGCAAAACGTGGAGGAGGGCGACATCTGGCGCATGTGCCAGGTCAAGGACGCGCCCATCCGCGACTGGGTCAAACTCGCCGTCACCCGCGCGCGCAACTCCAACACGCCCGCCGTGTTCTGGCTCGACCCCTACCGCCCGCACGAAAACGAGCTGATCAAGAAGGTGCAGAAATACCTCAAGGATCACGACACCACGGGGCTGGACATCCAGATCATGAGCCAGGTGCGCGCCATGCGCTACACGCTCGAGCGCGTGGCGCGCGGGCTGGACACCATCTCCGTGACCGGCAACATCCTGCGCGACTACCTCACCGACCTGTTCCCCATCATGGAGCTGGGCACCAGCGCCAAGATGCTCTCCATCGTGCCGCTGATGGCCGGTGGCGGCCTGTACGAAACTGGCGCAGGCGGTTCTGCGCCCAAGCACGTGCAGCAGTTGGTGGAGGAAAACCACCTGCGCTGGGATTCGCTGGGCGAGTTCCTGGCCCTGGCCGTTTCGCTGGAAGAACTGGGCATCAAGGAAAACAACGACCGCGCCAAGCTGCTGGCCCAGACGCTGGATCAGGCCACCGGCAAGCTGCTCGATGAGGACAAATCCCCCTCGCGCCGCACCGGCGAGCTGGACAACCGCGGCAGCCAGTTCTACATCGCCCTGTACTGGGCGCAGGCGCTGGCTGCGCAAACCCAGGACAAGGAGCTGGCCGCCAAGTTCGCCTCCGTGGCCAAGCAACTGGCCGACAACGAGGCCAAGATCGTGGCCGAACTCAAGGACGTGCAAGGCAAGCCAGCCGATATCGGCGGCTACTACATGCCCGATCTGGCCAAGCTTGATGCCGTGATGCGCCCCAGCGCCACCTTCAACGCGGCCATTGCGCAACTGGATTGACGTTTTGGGGCTTGCCCCGGACGCACACAAAAAATGCGGCCCTTGATCGGGCCGCATTTTTTTGTGCATGCGCTTTTTGCGTGGAGCCTGGTTGTGCGAGATTGGGTTGTGCGGGAGGCGCTCGCTGTTCCCGGCGCGGGATCGGCTAGCTTGGCGTTTTTGCGCCTCAAAGGCTTGCCGCAAAGGGATCGTCTTGCGGATCTTCGTTCCAGAGGTATTCGCAATGCCGGGCAATGCGCCTGGCCTCCGCCATGCCGTAGTGCGCGGCAATCAGGGCAAGGGCCGCATCCATGCCCGCCGAAACGCCCGAGGACGTGTAGAACTTGCCCGCCTGCACCCAGCGCGCCCGCGGCTGCCATTGCACACGCGGGCCGCAGCTTTGCACCCAGCCAAATGCCTTTTTGTTGCTGGTGGCGGGCAAACCGTCCAGCACCCCGGCCGCGGCCAGCAGCGCCGCGCCCGTGCAGACGGAAAGCACCTTGTCCGCCTGACCTGCCCACTGTTGCAGCGCGTGCAGAAAAGGCGCGTCCTGCACCAGCGCCCGCGTGCCTTGCCCGCCGGGCACCAGCAGCAAAGTCTGCCCCCGCGTTGGCTCAGGGGCCAGCGCAGGCGCGGGCAAGGCTTGCAGCGCCAGCGTCGCTACCGCAAACCCCGCGCGGCTGCGCACCAGTCCGCCGTGCTGCGATACGTAGTGCAGCCTCGCCCCGGCGTGGTGCAGCATTTCAACCGGCCCCATCAAGTCCAGCGCGTCAAAGTCGGGGAACAGCAAGCTGTAAACGTCCATTTCCGTTGCCTCCTTGCGCCTGGCCTGCCTGTGGCGCAGGCGGGTGTTGTTTTACAATTCAATGTAAAAATTATTTGATATCCGTGTTGCCCAAATGAGTTTATTTTTTTGTTTATTGATTTGTAAAAAATGGTTTTTTCGGCGTTTGTGCGGTGTTGCCTTGTTTTGGCAGACATGCACGCCCAAGGCGCCATGCCTGGGTTTTGCCGAGTCTTGTGCCAGCTTTTGCCAGCGTGCGCAGGTGGCTGCCTGCGCACGCTGGCGGTCATGACGCTGGCGCGAAGCGGGCGGCAATGGCATCGATGCGGCGCGCCAGCGCGATGTCGCGCGCTCCAGGCAGGGCAGGGCAGCCAGGGCGTGTTCGCGCTCGGCATCGGTCAGGCGTTGCATGGCTGTGCTCCCTGCGCCTTCAGGCTTTGTCGGTTTGCAGCACGCCACGGTTGATCTGGTCGCGCTCCAGCGATTCGAACAGGGCCTTGAAGTTGCCTTCGCCAAAGCCTTCGCGGTAGTCGCCCTGGCGTTCGATGAACTCGAAGAACACCGGGCCCAGCAGGGTCTCGGAGAAGATTTGCAGCAGCAGGCGCGGCTGGCCGCCTTCGGTCGTGCCGTCGAGCAAGATGCCGCGCGCTTGCAGCTCGGGCACGGGCTGGCCGTGGCCGGGCAGGCGCTTTTCCAGGTTCTGGTAGTAGATGTCGTTGGGCGCGGTCAGCAGGGGAATGCCGGATGCGCGCAGCTTGTCGATGGCCTCGATCAGGTTGTCGCACAGCAGCGCGATGTGCTGGATGCCCTCGCCATTGAACTTCATCAAAAATTCTTCGATCTGGCCGCCGCCTTGCTTGGCCTCCTCGTTGAGCGGGATGCGGATGCGGCCATCGGGCGCGGTCATGGCTTTGGAGGTCAGGCCGGTGTACTCGCCCTTGATATCGAAATAGCGGATTTCGCGGAAGTTGAACAGGCGCTCGTAAAAATCGGCCCAGTAGGCCATGCGGCCGCGATAGACGTTGTGCGTGAGGTGATCGACGACCTGGAAGCCGTGGCCCACGGGGTTGCGATCCACGCCGGGCAGCCACTGGAAGTCGATGTCGTAAATCGTCTTGCCTTCTTCGTAGCGGTCGATCAAATAGATCGGCATGCCGCCAATGCCCTTGATGGCCGGCAGGTTCAGCTCCATCGGCCCGGTGGCGATGTGGATAGGCTGGGCGCCTTTTTCCAGCAGCAGGTTGTAGGCGTGGTGCGCGTCACGCACGCGAAAGGCCAGGCCGCAGGCCGAAGGGCCATGCTCGGCGGCGAAGTAGCCCGCCAGGCTCTTGGGCTCGCGGTTGACGATGAAGTTGATGCCGCCCTGGCGGTACAGCGATACGTCCTTGGAGCGGTGGCGGGCCACTTCGGTAAAGCCCATCTTCTCGAACAGCGGCTCCAGCACGCCGGGCGTGGGCGAGGCGAACTCGACGAATTCGAAGCCGTCAAGACCGGCGGGGTTGTCGAACAAATCGGCCATGGGGTGTCTCCTGATGCAATGCGCGCCGCGCTGGCATGGGCCGGGCGGCGCGTGTGGGGTTGAAATAGGCCGCCAATGATAGAGCGTGTCATGAGCTTTCCGCCCCCGTGAAAGTGCGCAAAGCGCATCACATGCTCTGGTGCAGTGACACGTTCTAGGCGTCACTGTCTTGCCCCAAAAAGCCCCCGCTTTGGTGGCGCCACAGGCGCGCATACAGGCCGCCCTGGGCCAGCAGTTGTTCGTGGCTGCCTTCTTCCACGATGCGGCCTTGGTCCATCACGATCAGGCGGTCCATGGCGGCGATGGTGGAGAGGCGGTGCGCAATGGCAATCACGGTTTTGCCTTCCATCATGGCGTTAAGGCTTTCCTGAATGGCCTGCTCCACCTCCGAATCCAGCGCGCTGGTGGCCTCGTCGAGCAGCAGGATGGGGGCGTTTTTCAGCATCACACGGGCGATGGCGATGCGCTGGCGCTGCCCGCCCGAGAGCTTGACGCCGCGCTCGCCGACCATGGTGTCGTAGCCGCTGCGCCCGTCGGGGTCGCTCAAGGCGCGGATGAACGGATCGGCCTGGGCGCGCACGGCGGCGGCGATGACTTCTTCTGCTGACGCATCGGGCTTGCCGTAGGCGATGTTGTCGCGGATGGAGCGGTGCAGCAGCGAGGTGTCCTGCGTGACCATGCCGATGGCCGCGCGCAGGCTGTCCTGGGTGACGGCGGAAATATCCTGCCCGTCGATGCGGATGCGCCCGGCATCCACGTCGTGAAAGCGCAGCAGCAGGTTGAGCAGCGTCGATTTGCCCGCGCCCGATCTCCCCACCAGGCCGATTTTTTCGCCCGGGCGCACCACCAGATCCAGCCCTTCGAACACCGGGCGCTGGCCGTTGTAGCTGAAGCGCACTTGCTCGAACTGCACCTGCCCTTGCGTGGCGTGCAATTGCGCCGCGCCGGGCGCATCTTGCACCTTGGCCGGCTGCGTGAGGGTGGCGATGCCGTCTTGCACCGCGCCGATGTTTTCGAACAGCGAGGCCATTTGCCACATGATCCAGTGCGACAGGCCGCTGGCGCGCAAGGCCATGGCCGAAACCGCCGCCACCGCGCCGGGGCCGACTTCGCCCGCCTGCCACAGCGCCAGGGCATAGCCGCCCGCGCCCACGATCAGGGCCACCAGCAGCGTCTGGTTGACGATTTCAAACAGGCTGACCAGCCGCATCTGGCGGTAGCCGGTGTGCATGAAATCCTCCATCGCGGCGCGGGCAAACAGCGCCTCGCGCCGGGTGTGGGAGAACAGCTTGACAGTGGCGATGTTGGCGTAGGCGTCGGTCACGCGCCCCGTCATGGAGGAGCGCGCGTGCGCCTGCTCTTGCCCCACCTTGCCCAGGCGGGGGATGAAAAACACCATCGCCGCGCCAAACAGCGCCAGCCAGGCCACGAAGGGCAGCATCAGGCGCGTATCGAAACTGCCAGCCAGCGCCACCACCGCCACGAAATGCACGCCAATGCCCAGCACGATTTCCGAAAGGGTGAACAGCACCTCGCGCACCGCCAGGGCCGATTGCATGATTTTGGCCGTCACGCGGCCGGCGAACTCGTCGGCGAAAAAGGAAACGCTTTGGCGCAGCATCAGCCGGTGGAAGTTCCAGCGCAGGCGCAGCGGCAGGTTGATCGCCAGCGCCTGGTGCTGCATCAGCGTGCGCAAGCCCACCAGCGCAATGCTGGCCAGCATGACCAGGCCGATTTGCCACAGCATGCGCCGCTGCTGGGCCGGGATCGCCTCCCCGCTGGGCCAGGCGGCCAGCCAATCGACCACCTGCCCCAGCACGGCAAACAGCCATGCCTCGTAAACCGCCACCCCGGCGCTGAACAGGGCCAGCGCCGCCAGGTAGCCGCGCGCGCCTTGCGTGCAGGCCCAGACAAAAGGCAAAACCCCTTGGGGCAGGGGGCGGGGCGCTTCGGGCGGGAAGGGGGCAAAAAGGCGTTCAAACCAGCGGAACAAGGCACTCTCCAACATCACAACGGCAGGCCATTATCGGCCAAGGGGCATTCGGGGGAGTATTTGGAGAAAATTCATTTTATAGATCAATAGTAAATTGATATTTTATAAAATAAAGCCTAAGCAAGGTTATTTTGTTGCTTTTGAATTGTAATATTGGATCATTTTCATGGCTTTGGCGACAGAGGCGATTATCGGGTTAACCCCATGAGTTGCGGGGTGCAACCCTTGTAGCATGCGCGCTGCTTTAAACACGGCCCAACGCAGCATCAGGAGTAATTGCACCTATGTCCACCACAGTTGGTATCAAGGTTGATGAGGCTTTGCGCGAGCGCATCCGCGCGGCGGCGCAGGGGCTTGGGCGCACGCCGCATTGGCTGCTCAAGCAGGCGGTGATCCAGTATGTCGATGCGCTGGAGCGGGGGGCGACCACCATCCCCGTGGTGCAGGCGGGCGGCCCGCTGCCAGACGACACGGTGCAGGTGCAGCCTTGTCCCGACCAGGTGCAACCTTTCCTGGAATTCGCCCAGTCCGTGCTGCCGCAAACCGAGCTGCGCGCGGCCATCACGGCGGCCTGGCACCGGCCCGAGCCGGAATGCTTGTCGATGCTGCTGCCGCTGGCGCAAACCCGCGATGCGGCGCAAGCGCAGGCGGTTGCCGCGCTGGCTGCGCGGCTGGTGCAGGGCCTGCGCGACGCACCGGCGGCCAGCGGCGTGGGGGCGCTGGTGCAGGAGTTTTCGCTCTCCAGCCAGGAGGGCGTGGCGCTGATGTGCCTGGCCGAGGCGTTGCTGCGCATCCCCGACAGCGCCACGCGCGATGCGCTGATTCGCGACAAGATCAGCAAGGGCGATTGGCGCGCGCATGTGGGGCATTCGCCCTCGATGTTCGTCAACGCCGCGGCCTGGGGGCTGGTGCTGACGGGCAAGCTCACCAGCACCAGCAGCGAAAAAGGGCTTTCGGCGGCGCTGACGCGCCTGATCGGCAAGGGCGGCGAGCCGCTGATCCGCCAGGGCGTCAACCAGGCCATGAAGATGATGGGCGAGCAGTTCGTCACCGGCCAGAACATCGCCCAGGCGCTGGCCAACAGCCGCGCGTGGGAGAAAAAAGGCTTTCGCTACAGCTACGACATGCTGGGCGAGGCGGCGGCGACGGAGGCCGATGCCCGGCGCTATATGCAGGCGTATGAGCAGGCCATCCACGCCATTGGCGCGGCCTCGGCCGGGCGGGGCATCTTCGAGGGGCCGGGCATTTCCATCAAGCTATCGGCCCTGCACCCGCGTTACAGCCGCGCGCAGTACGAGCGGGTGATGAGCGAGCTGCTGCCGCGCCTGCTGCACCTGGCCGAGCTGGCCAAACGGTACGACATCGGCATGAACATCGATGCCGAGGAGGCCGACCGGCTCGAACTCTCGCTGGATTTGCTCGAAGCCCTGTGCGCCGCGCCCTCGCTCAAGGGCTGGGGCGGCATCGGTTTTGTGGTGCAGGCCTACCAAAAGCGTTGCCCTTACGTGATCGATTACCTCATCGACCTGGCGCGCCGCAGCCGCCGCCGCCTGATGGTGCGGTTGGTCAAGGGCGCGTATTGGGATAGCGAGATCAAGCGCGCCCAGATCGATGGCCTGCCCGGCTACCCCGTTTACACCCGCAAGGTGCATACCGACGTGAGCTACCTGGCCTGCGCGCGCAAGCTGCTGGCCGCGCCGGACGCGGTGTATCCGCAATTTGCCACCCACAACGCGCAAACGCTCTCGGCCATCTACCACCTGGCGCAGAGCTTCAGCGGCAGCTACTACAGCGGGCAATACGAGTTCCAGTGCCTGCACGGCATGGGCGAGGCGTTGTATGAGCAAGTCACCGGCCCCGTGGCCGAAGGCAAGCTGGCGCGGCCCTGCCGCGTGTATGCGCCCGTGGGGCATTACGACACGCTGCTGGCCTATCTGGTGCGCCGCCTGCTGGAAAACGGCGCCAACACTTCCTTCGTCAACCGTATTGGCGATGCCAGCGTGCCCGTCAGCGAACTGGTGGCCGACCCCGTGGCCCAGGCGCTGGCCAGCGCGAAGGAGGAGGGCGTGCTGGGCGCGCCGCATCCGCGCATTCCCCTGCCGGCCGATTTGCTGGCCCAACCCGGGGCGGAGCGGGCCAATTCGCAGGGCCTGAACCTGGCGCATGAGCAGCAACTGGCCTCGCTGGCCGCCGCCTTGCTGGGCAGCACGCGCACGCAGCACCTGGCCGCGCCGCCGGGCGTGCCCCTGCCGCAACAATCGCAGCACGACAGCAACTGGCGCGCCGTGCGCAATCCTGCACAGCTTGGCGACATCGTTGGCCGGGTGCGGGAGGCCGACGTGCAAGACGTGCCCGCCGCCGCCCAGCGCGCCGCACAGGCCGCGCCCATCTGGTCAGGCACGCCGCCTGCTGCCCGTGCCGATGTGCTGGCGCGAGCCGCCGATTTGCTGGAGCAGCGCAGCCAGCCGCTGCTGGGCCTGATCGTGCGCGAGGCGGGCAAAACCCTGCCCAACGCCATTGCCGAAATCCGCGAGGCGGTGGATTTTCTGCGCTACTACGGCGCGCAGGCCGCCAGCCAGTTCGACAACGCCACGCACCGCCCGCTGGGGCTGGTGGTAGCCATCAGCCCGTGGAACTTCCCGCTGGCCATCTTCTGCGGCCAGATTGCCGCCGCGCTGGCCGCGGGCAATGCCGTCATCGCCAAGCCCGCCGAGCAAACGCCGCTGACCGCCGCCGCCATGACGGCCATCCTGCACGAAGCGGGCGTGCCCGCCGATGCGCTGCAACTGATGCCCGGCGCGGGCGAAACCCTGGGCGCGGCGCTGGTGGCGCACCCGCAAGTGGCGGCGGTGATGTTCACCGGCTCCACCGAGGTGGCCCGCAGCATCGCCCGCACGCTGGCCGGGCGGCTCTCGCCCGCGGGCCAGCCCATCGCGCTGATTGCGGAAACGGGCGGGCAAAACGCCATGGTGGTCGATTCCTCCGCCCTGACTGAACAAGTCGTGGCCGATGTGCTCGCCTCCGCCTTCGACTCCGCCGGGCAACGCTGCTCGGCCCTGCGCCTGCTGTGCGTGCAGGAGGACGTGGCCGATCGCACCATCGCCATGATTGCCCAGGCCATGCAGGAATGGGCGCTGGGCAACCCCGACCGCCTGGGCACCGACATTGGCCCCGTCATCGACGAAGCCGCGCGCGAGCAGATCGAGGCCCACATCGCCCACATGCAGGCCCAGGGCCAGCGCGTCACCCGCGCGGCGCGGCGCGGCGATGGCGAAGCGCCAGGCCATTTCGTGCTGCCCGCGCTGATCGAAATCGACAACGTGCAGCGGCTTGAGCGCGAAGTCTTCGGCCCCGTGCTGCACGTGCTGCGCTACCGTCGCGAGGATCTGGAGGGCCTGATCGATGCCATCAACGCCACCGGCTACGGCCTGACCTTCGGCATCCACAGCCGCATCGACGAAACCATTGCGCGCCTCAGCGCCCGCATCCATGCGGGCAACATCTACGTCAACCGCAACGTCATCGGCGCCGTCGTCGGCGTGCAGCCCTTTGGCGGCATGGGCCTTTCGGGCACCGGCCCCAAGGCGGGCGGGCCGCTGTACCTCTACCGCCTGGTGCACGCCCCGGCCAACGCCGCGCTGCAAGCACTGGCGGCCCCGCCCGCCTCGCCCCCGGCTCCGCCGGTGCACGCGGCGCAACCCGCCGCAGGCGATGCGCAGGCCATCCCCGCAGCGGCCTCGCCCGCCTTGCAAGCCCTTTACGCGCTGGCGCACTGGCTGCAAGGCCCCGCCGCCCAAACCCTGTTGGGCAGCGACAGCGCCGCGGCCCAGGCTCTGTGCGTACAGGCGCAAGCGGCCTCCTTCCTGGGCATTGATACCCTGCTGCCCGGCCCCACGGGCGAGGCCAACCGCTACCGCCTGCTGCCGCGCGGCCCCGTGCTGGCGCTGCCCGGCAGCCCGCTGGGCCTGTTGGCCCAGGTGTGCGCCGCGTGGGCCAGTGGCAGCGTGTGCCAGGTGCGCCTGCCCGAGGGCGATGCGGCGCTGGCCCAGGCCCTGGCCGATGTGCAAGCCGTGTTGCAGACTGCGCTGGCCCAGGGGCAGAAAGGGGCGGGCAAAACGCAGGGCAAAGCGCAAAGCCCAGCGCCGGGCGATTGGCTGCGCAGCCTGCCTGCCGCGCCCGGACAAGAGGCATTTGCCGTGCCCGCTGATATCGCCACCATCTTGTTTGAAGGCGATGGCGACGCGCTGCTGCAAGTGCTGCGCGCCGCCGCCGACCGCGAGGGCGCCTTGGTGCGTATCGAAAGCCGCCGCAGTGAAGAACTGCGCGAGGGCCACGGCTACGATCTGGCGGCCCTGGCGCACGAGCAATCCATCAGCACCAACACCGCCGCTGCGGGCGGCAATGCGCAATTGATGACTATGGGGTGATATTTTTACCAATCAAAAGAAATAAAACCCCCTTGTTTCGGCATGTTGGTATTGAAATAAATTTTCTTTTGATTGGAATTGTCTTGCGCCGCCGGCGCGCCGGGGCAGGCGGGCCGCCGCGAGGCGGAGCGGCCCGCCATGCCTGCACGATAATCCGCCCCCCATGAATTCCGCCTCCGACTCCGCTACCGACGCCGCCACCGATCCTGCATCTGGCCCATCCCGGCCCGCGCCCCGCCGCCGCGCCGCGCCCGGCCCTGCCGCCACGCCGCCGGCCGCACCCACGCCCGCTGCGCCAGCGGCCCCGCTGCACATCAGCTTCCCAGGCAGCCTGCCCGTGTCCGCGCGGCGCGGCGAGATCGAGCGCGCCCTGCGCGCGCACCAGGTGGTCATCGTCAGCGGGGAGACGGGTTCGGGCAAGACCACGCAGCTTCCCAAGATCGCCCTGGCGCTGGGTCGGGGGCTGGGGCGCGGCCAGCGCGGCAAGGATGGGCGGCGCGGGCAATGGATCGGCCACACCCAGCCCAGGCGCATTGCCGCCTCCAGCGTGGCCAAGCGCATTGCCGAGGAGCTGCAAACGCCGCTGGGCGAGGTGGTGGGCTACAAGGTGCGCTTCAACGACCGGCTGGGGCCCAACGCGCGCGTGAAGCTGATGACCGACGGCATCTTGCTGGCCGAGACGCAGACCGACCCGCTCCTGAAAGCCTACGACACGCTCATCATCGACGAGGCGCACGAGCGCAGCCTGAACATCGACTTTTTGCTGGGCTACCTCAAGCGAATCCTGCCGCGCCGGCCCGATCTCAAGCTCATCATCACTTCCGCCACCATCGATGCCGACCGCTTTGCCCAGCATTTCGCCTCGGCCAGGGGGCCAGCGCCGGTGCTGCATGTCTCGGGCCGCACCTATCCGGTGGAAATCCGCTGGCGGCCGTTCGAGGAAAGCCGCGAGACGGACTTGAACACCGCCATCGCCGATGCCGTCGATGAGCTGTGGCAAGGCCGAGCGGGCGGGGACATTCTGGTGTTCCTGCCCGGCGAGCGCGAAATCCGCGAGGCTGCCGACCACGTGCACAAACACCTCTCGCACGACCCGGTGCGCCGCCACTGCACCGTGCTGCCGCTGTTTGCGCGCCTCTCGCAAGCCGAGCAGGATCGCGTGTTCGAAACCGGCGGGCCGCCGCGCGTGGTGCTGGCCACCAACGTGGCCGAAACCTCGCTGACCGTGCCTGGCGTGCGCTACGTGATCGATGCGGGCACGGCGCGCGTCAAGCGTTACAGCTAGCGCAGCAAGGTCGAGCAACTGCTGGTCGAGCCCATCAGCCAGGCCGCGGCCAACCAGCGCAGCGGGCGCTCGGGCCGCGTGGCCGACGGCGTGGCTATCCGCCTGTACGAGGAGGCGGACTTTGCCGCCCGGGCGCGCTTTACCGACCCGGAAATCCTGCGCTCCTCGCTGGCCGGGGTGATTTTGCGCATGAAGTCGCTGGGCCTGGGCGCGGTGGAGGAGTTCCCGTTTCTGGAGGCGCCCTCGCAGCGCGCCATCACCGATGGCTACCAGCTCTTGCAGGAGCTGGGCGCGGTGGACGAGCAGCGCGAGCTGACCGAGATGGGCCGCCAGATGGCGCGCCTGCCGCTGGACCCGCGCGTGGCGCGCATGCTGATCGAGGCGCGCGCGCGCGGCGCCTTGCAGGAGGTGCTGGTGGTGGCCGCCGCCCTGTCGGTGCAGGACGTGCGCGACCGCCCGCTGGACAAGCAGGCCCAGGCCGACCAGGCCCACGCCCGCTTTGACGACGAGAAAAGCGAATTCACCAGCTACCTCAAGCTCTGGCAGTGGATTCACGACGCGCGCGGCGGCAAGGCCGCCAGCCTGCCCTCGGCGCGCCAGCAGGCCCAGGCCGCCGCGCAGGCGCAAGGCCGTGGCAAGGCCGGGCGAGGCCACGCGGCCCTGCCGGTGGCGCAGCGCGCCGTGGCCGCGCCCGCAGAGGCCAGCGCGCCCGCAGCGCCGGGGCCAGGAGCAGGGCAGGAGAGCGCAGCGCCAGCCCAGGCCACGCACCGCCTCTCCAACCGCCAATACGAAAACCTGCTGCGCAGCCACTACATCAACGTGCGGCGCGTGCGCGAGTGGCGCGACA
>JAUMYU010000061.1:0-2333 GCA_030528485.1 Comamonadaceae bacterium | reverse complement strand
AACCTGCTGCGCAGCCACTACATCAACGTGCGGCGCGTGCGCGAGTGGCGCGACATCCACCAGCAACTGGCCGCCGCCGTGGCCGAGCAGGGCTGGAAGCTGCACGAGCAAAACGGCCCGGCCAGCTACGAGGCGCTGCACCTCTCGCTGCTGGCGGGCCTGCTGGGCAACGTCGGCTTCAAGCCCGACGAGGCCGAGCACTACCTGGGCGCGCGCGGCATCAAGTTTTACCGCCACCCCGGCGCGCGGCTGCGCAAAAAGCCCGGCCGCTGGGTGGTGGCCGCCGAGCTGGTGGAAACCACGCGCCTGTATGGCCGCGGCATCGCCAACATCGAGCCGCAATGGCTGGAGGAAGTGGGCGCGCACCTGCTGAAAAAACAACTGCTGGAGCCGCACTGGGAGCAAAAAGCGGGCGAAGCCGTGGCGCTGGAGCGCGCCACGCTCTACGGCCTGGTCGTTTACAGCGGGCGGCGCGTGCCCTTTGCCCGCATCGACCCGGCTGCCGCGCGCGAGATCATGCTCCGCCAGGCCCTGGTGCAGGGCGACTACGCCAGCGAATGGGAGCGCAAATTCCCCTTCCTGGCCACCAACCGCAAGCGCATCGCCAAGGTCGAGGAGCTGGAGCACAAATCGCGCCGCCAGGATGTGCTGGTCGATGAGGAACTGATTTACGCCTTCTACGACCGCCTCATCCCCGAGGCCGTGTGCAACGGCCGCCAGCTTGAGCAGTGGTACCGCCAGGAGCGCCGCCAGCAGCCGCAACTGCTGGAGCTGCAAAAAGACGAGCTGATGCGCCACGAGGCCGCGGGCATCACCACCGCCGCCTTCCCGCCCACCATCAAGCTGGCGGGCATGGATTTGAATGCCAGCTACCTGCACGAGCCGGGCAACCCGCGCGATGGCGTCACCGTCACCATTCCGCTGTACGCCCTCAACCAAGTGCAAGAGGCGCGCGCCGACTGGCTGGTGCCCGGCATGCTCAAAGCCAAGGTGCAGGCCCTGCTCAAAAGCCTGCCGCAGCGCCCGCGCTCGCGCCTGCTGCCGCTGGCCGATACCGCAGAGGCCATCGCCAGCGCCTGGCTGGAGGAGGGCAGCTTCGCCCAGGGCGATTTGCACGAGCGCCTGCGCCAATGGGTGCGCGCCAAGACCGGGCTGGAGATCAAGCCCATCGACATCAAGGCCGACATGCTCAGCGCGCACTTGTTCATGAACTTCCGCGTCGTGGACGAGCACGGCCGCCAGCTCGGCCAGGGCCGCAACCTCGCCGCCCTCAAGGCCGAGCTGGGCCAGCAGGCGCGCGGCGCGTTTCAGGCCCTGGCCGGGCTGAAGCTGGCGCAAAGCGAGGAGGGCGGCCCAAAAACGGGGGAGAACACCGGCGCAAACGCAGGCGCAAGCGCCGACGAAAAAAAGGACGCCAAGGCCCGAGCGCCTGCCGCGCCCGCTGCCGCCCAGCAGGCCGACGCCCAGCCCGAGGCCAGCGCCCTGGGCGAGCCCGAGCAGCGCCACACCAGTTGGGACTTTGGCGAACTGCCCGAAATCATGGAATGGGGCAAAGGCAGCCGCAAACTCATCGGCTTTCCGGCCCTGGTCGATCAAGGCGACGCCGTCACCATCGAAGTCTTTGACGAACCCGAAGCCGCCGCCCAGGTCCACCGCCAGGGCCTGGCGCGCCTGTTCGCGCTGCACATCAGGGACGCGCTCAAATACCTGGAAAAAAACATCCCCGAGCTGCAAAAAATGGCCGTGGCCTACATGCCGCTGGGCACGCTGGAGGAGCTGCGCGCGCAAATCATCGCCGTGGCCATCGAGCTGGCCTTCCTGCAAGAGCCGTTGCCCATCAACGCCGGGCAATTCGAGCAGCGCCTCAAGGACGGCCGCCCGCGCCTGTCGCTGCTGGCGCAGGAAGTGGCGCGCCTGGCTGGGCAAATCCTGGCCGAATACGCGCAGATCGTGCGCAAGCTCAAGGACATGAAAGGCGCCGAGCAGGCCGTGGCCGACGTGCGCCAGCAGCTCGAGCGCCTGATGGGCAGGCGCTTCGTGCAGGTCACGCCGCAGGCCCAGCTCAAGCACTACCCGCGCTACCTCAAGGCCATGCTGATGCGGCTGGACAAATACCGCGAAGACCCCGCGCGCGACCAGGCCCGCCAGGGGGAAATCGCCCCGCTGGAGGCGCGCTACTGGAAGCTGCTGGCCCAGCGCAAGGGCCAGCAAGACGCCGCCTTGCAAGACTACCGCTGGCTGCTGGAAGAACTGCGCGTGAGCTTTTTCGCCCAGCAGTTGCGCACCCCGCAGCCGGTGTCCGTCAAGCGGCTGGAGAAAGTCTGGGCGCAGGT
>JAUMYU010000128.1 GCA_030528485.1 Comamonadaceae bacterium | reverse complement strand
AATTTGCCTTCAACCGGCCGCAGCAGTTCCGCTTCGACTACACCAAGCCTTTCGTACAAACCATCGTGGCCGATGGCAAAACCCTTTGGATGTACGACGCCGACCTGAACCAGGTCACCCAGCGCCCGCAAGCTGCAGCGCTCAACGCTTCGCCCGCGGCCCTGGTGGCCTCCAGCAACAGCGTAGAGGCGCTGAAAAAGCAATTCCAGCTCGAAAACGCCCCCGTCAAAGACAAGCTGGAATGGGTCAAGGCCACTCCGCACCAGGCCGATGCCCAAATCACGGACGTGATGATCGGCTTTGACAGCGGCCAGCTGCGCCGCCTCGAAATCATCGACCGTTTCGGCCAACGCTCGGTCATGGAATTTGGCCCTTTCAGCAGCAGCACGGCCAAAAACAGCTTCCAGTTCACGCCGCCCGCCGGGGCCGACGTGATTCGCAACTGAATCCGGCCAAGGGGTAGCCGGATGACGGCAGCCCTTTCGCTCACTCACCACCCTGCGCCCGCCCTGGTTGCGGGCGCAGCTGCATTGGGCGTTTGTGTGGGCCATGCTTGCACGAAGGCTCAAACCGACAAGCAGAGCAGACGGCGCGCTGCCAGCATCGACCAGCCAAGGGCTTGGCTTGGTTCGGCAACGCGAGACGACTGCATGCAGTGCGTGACGGGATGCCGCGTGACGGCATGCAAATCGCCCATCGAAAACGCCAAAAGGCATGGTGGCAAGGCGTGGCAAATGGCACACCCCGTGCCACACGGGAAAGATTGACAAGACGTGCCAAAACAGCAGAGCATCGGCTCCATGATTCAGGCCGCGATTCAAGCGCCCGCAGGAAGGTCGTGAGCAAGCGTCCAGGCCCTGCCAGCTGGCAAACCGCAACCCCTTAACCTGTTCAAGATCTCAACGTGAGGTGATTGGAGATGGAACGGGATGGAATGCAAGGCGCACATCAAAGTACATAGCGCAGTGCATAGCCCGTGCGACATGTTCAAGATGATCGACAAGATTTGCAACACAGCAGACCGCCCGCTTCCATTTTCAAGCGCCCGCGAGGAGATTTTGAACAGCTTCTTAAATATGGATATGCATGGCCGCATCCATGTATGAAAATGCGGCCAGCCGCATCAAGCCGATGCAAGCATCCCCTTTCTGGCTGACTCGACAGCAGGGCATGGGGCGCAGCGCGTGCTCCCCATACCTCATCAACAAACATCCAACAAGCAAGCTCACACGTTCAGCATCCACATGGCTCCACACCACCCCCCTGCCAGCGACAAACAATCTGCGCCTCCCGCTCGCTCCACACGCAAGGGCGGCTCGCTCTACAGCGCCACCTGCAATTCGCTTGACGGTCTGGCCGTGCTATTCAAAGAACGCGCCGCCCGGCGCGAGCTGCTGCTGATTGTGGCCACCGGCCTGATCTACGTCCTGCTGCCCAATACCCACACGCTCTTGCTGCTGGTGCTGGCCCTGGTGCTGCTGGCGGTGGAGGCGCTCAACACCGCCATCGAAGTGCTGTGCGATCACGTCACACTCGAGATCCATCCCGCCATCAAAAAAGCCAAAGACCTGGGGTCGGCGGCCATCTTC
>JAUMYU010000127.1 GCA_030528485.1 Comamonadaceae bacterium | reverse complement strand
AAGCCAACACTTCTCAGAGCCTGTTCACGATCTCAACGCGAGGCGATTGGATAGGTGGCGGGACGGGATGCAAGGCGCAAATCGAAGGGCATAGCCCGTGCGACATGTGCAAGATGATTGACAAGATTTGCAACACAGCAGACCGCCCGCTTCCATTTTCAAGCGCCCGCGGGGAGATCTTGAACAGGCTCTCAGGCCCCGTTTTTAAAGCCCGCTGCGCTTTCAGCCGCCACCCAGCCGCGCCACATCGGGCGTGCTCACGCGCACATCGGCGCACTGCGCGCGCTGGCGCAAGGCATGCTCCATCAGCACCAGTGCCAACAACGCCTCGGCAATGGGCGTGGCGCGAATGCCCACGCAGGGGTCGTGCCGCCCCTTGGTTTGCACCACGGTGGGTTGGCCTTCCAGGTCAATCGAATCGCGCGGCAACAGAATCGAACTGGTGGGTTTGATGGCGATACGCACCTCAATATCCTGCCCGTTGCTGATGCCGCCGACGATGCCGCCATCGCGGTTGCTGGCAAAACCCTGCGGCGTGGGCGAATCGCCATGCGCGCTGCCGCGGCGCGCCACGCAGGCAAAGCCATCGCCAATTTCCACGCCTTTGACGGCGTTCAGCCCCATCAGGGCGTGTGCGATGTCGGCATCCAGCCGGTCGTAAATCGGTTCGCCCAGGCCCAGCGGCACCTTCGTGGCCTGCACGCGCAGGCTGGCGCCACAACTGTCGCCCGATTTGCGCAGGGCATCCATATAGGCTTCCAGCGCGCCCACATCGGCACAGGGGGCGAAAAAAGGATTGTTCGGCACGTGCTCCCAACTCTCAAAGGGAATGGGCAACTCGCCCAGTTGCGTCATGCAGCCGCGAAATTGCATGCCATAAGTTTCGGCCAGCCATTTTTTGGCCACGGCCCCGGCGGCCACGGTGGGCGCGGTCAACCGTGCAGACGAGCGCCCGCCGCCGCGCGGGTCACGAATGCCGTATTTGTGCCAGTAGCCGTAGTCGGCATGGCCGGGGCGAAAGGTGCGCAAGATGTCGCCATAGTCCTTGCTGCGCTGGTCGGTATTGCGTATCAGCAGGGCGATGGGCGTGCCGGTGGTGCGGCCTTCGTACACGCCCGAGAGAATTTCCACCCGATCGGCCTCTTGCCGCTGCGTGACATAGCGGCTGCTGCCGGGTCGGCGCCGATCCAGATCGGGCTGAATGTCGTCTGCCGATAGCGCCATGCCGGGCGGGCAGCCATCGATCACGCAGCCAATGGCTGGGCCGTGGGATTCACCGAAGTTGGTGACAGCGAAAAGGGTACCGAGTGTGTTGCCGCTCATGCCGCGAATTATGCGGGATGGCCGCAATCGCCTCGCTGATGCGCCCTCTGGCGGCACAGCCCAAACGCCCCGCGACAGACCTCATCTGCCTGCAGCCTGTTTCATATAAGCCGGCTCATTGCCCGGCTGGCCTCGCTTGAGGCCGCCGTTCTTTTTCTGAAAACTCATATTCTGTAAGAGTCTGTTCAAAGTCTTTCCATGTGTGCGCAAGCGCAACAAATGGCCAGGGTCGCGGCGCACGCCGCAGCCAAGACTCTCTGTCTTGGCAAGGGGTGCAACAAAGAGC
>JAUMYU010000060.1 GCA_030528485.1 Comamonadaceae bacterium | reverse complement strand
CGGAGAGCGCGCCGCCGAAGACGGTGAAGTCCTGGCTGAAGACGAACACCAGGCGGCCGTTGATCATGCCGTAGCCGGTGACGACGCCGTCGCCGGGGATTTTGGTGTCCTGCATGCCGAAGTCGGCACAGCGGTGCTCGACGAACATGTCCCATTCCTCGAACGTGCCTTCGTCGAGCAGCAGCTCGATGCGCTCGCGCGCGGTGAGTTTGCCCTTGGCGTGCTGCGCGTCGATGCGCTTTTGCCCGCCGCCCATGCGGGCCTGGGCGCGTTTTTCTCGGAGCTTTTCAACGATGTCTTGCATGGTCTTCCTTCGGATCAATCAAATGGGTGCGCGCGGTGTGCGCGGGCGTTAGGGTGTTTTCCGCAAAATTTTACAAATCAAAAAGAAAAGAAATCAATGTGTTTTGGCATATTAGGCGTGAATTTGATTTTCTTTTGATTTGTAATTTAGGTGTTTGGCGTGGTGGTGGCCTCATGCGCTGCCGGGCGCGGAAAGCGCCACCGCGCCATAGGCATCGAGCAGTTGGCGCGCGGCGGTGGAGGCGGCCACCTGACCGCCCAGCACCTGCTGCTGCAATTGCGGCAGGCGCTGGCGCACGGCTTTGTGCTGGCGGAAGGCGAGTTTGAGGCCGGCGTCGATGCGCTCCCACATCCAGGCCATGTTCTGGCGCTGGCGGCGCTGGGGCAGCTCGCCATTGTCGGTCTGCAACTGGCGGTATTGGCGCACTTCGGCCCAAAAATTTTCCACGCCCTGGCCCAGCAAGGCGCTGATTTGGATGACTCTGGGCGACCAGTGCCGCCCATCGTGCTGCTCGGCCGTGCCGTGCATGCCCAACAGGCGCAGTGAGGAGGTGATTTGCGCCTGCGCGCGCGTGGCGGCTTTGGGGTCGATGTCGGCTTTGTTGATGACCACCAGGTCGGCCATTTCCATTACGCCTTTTTTGATGGCTTGCAAATCGTCGCCCGCGTTGGGCAGTTGCAGCAGCACGAACATGTCGGTCATGCCCCAGGCGGCGGTTTCGCTTTGGCCCACGCCGACGGTTTCCACAATCACCACGTCGTAGCCCGCAGCCTCACACACCAGCATGGCCTCGCGGGTTTTTTCCGCCACGCCGCCCAGGTTGCCGCCGCTGGGGCTGGGGCGGATGTAGGCGCGCTCGTTGACGGAGAGCTTTTCCATGCGCGTTTTGTCGCCCAGGATGGAGCCGCCCGAGACGCTGGAGGACGGGTCAATGCTGAGCACCGCCACGCGGTGGCCCTGCTCGATCAGGTAAATGCCCAGGGCCTCGATGAAGGTGGATTTGCCCACGCCAGGCACGCCGCTGATGCCCAGGCGCAAGGCTTTGCCGGTATGCGGCAGCAGTTGCGTGAGCAGCGCATCGCCCTGCGCGCGGTGGTCGGCGCGGGTCGATTCCAGCAGCGTGATGGCCTTGGCCATGGCGCGGCGTTGCCGTGCAGGATGTGGTCTAACAGAGGGGGATTCATGCTGTGTTTTCTCTGCCTCACAAAATCTCGAACGCCCTACCATCAGGCAGGCGGTAGCGCGAAAAGTCGCGCACATCCAGGGTCATGATACGGTTGACACCCGTCTGCGCCGCCAAGTCAACCAGCGAAGCGTCAGCGAAATCCATATCGGTTCGGGGCAGCTCGGTATAGCGTTGCATGGCTCGCAGCAACTGCGGCAGTTGGGCCGCATCCATGGGGAAAACGGCCACCCCGCCTTCAGCTACCCAACGCAGCATGCGCCAGCGCCTATCGGGCCGCAAAAAATGGCAAGCCTCCACCACGCAAGGCCAAGTGCTGCACAGACGCCAATCGCTGCCGGCATCTGCCAGCAAACCGGTGTAATGGCGATGCGCGTAGGACTCGGGTGCGTACAAGGCCACCAGTGCCCCCGTATCGATCAACACCACATTCATGGCGCTGCCTGCTCTTGCCCATCGGCTTGCCAAGACTTGCCTTCACGGCGGGCTTGCTGGAAGGCCTCCCAATCGTGTTGGGCAGCGTCGTGCCGGGCTTGCAATAGCGCGCGCAAACGGTCTGCATCACTGGTCGGCGCGCCTGCATCCCCCGCAGATGCCGCTGAAAAAGCCTGTGCAATTCTTTGCATTTGCGGGTCTTGCGCAGACTCTGCTTCGATCTTCAGCAAGAGCTGGTAAGGGTTTTTGCGCCCCAGCGCGCGCTCCACCGCGTCGATGATGAATTGCGACTTGGTGATGCCTTTGCGTTGCGCGGCCAGCTCCAGCTCTTTTTCCAGCAGCGGCTCCATGTGAACGGATACGGCCATGGTGTACCTCCCCAATGGATTGAAATGCCGTGTCAATCGACAAAGCGCTCTGGCCTTCAGGCCACGGCCTTTCTGATCTGCTCCAGCACATCCTTGGCGCTGGCAGGGATGGGGGTACCCGGGCCGTAAATGCCCTTGACGCCTGCCTCGTAGAGGAAGTCGTAATCCTGCGCCGGGATCACGCCGCCGACGAAGACGATGATGTCGTCCGCACCCTGCTTTTTCAGCTCGGCAATGATGGCGGGCACCAGGGTTTTGTGGCCTGCGGCCAGGGTGGAGATGCCCACGGCATGCACGTCGTTTTCAATGGCCTGGCGCGCGCATTCCTCGGGGGTCTGGAACAGCGGGCCCATGTCCACGTCGTAGCCCAGGTCGGCATAGGCGGTCGCCACCACTTTGGCGCCGCGGTCGTGACCGTCCTGGCCGAGCTTGGCAATCATCACGCGCGGGCGGCGGCCTTGTTCTTCGGCAAATTGGTTGATTTCCTGCTTGAGTTTGTCCCAGCCCTCGGCCGAGTCGTAAGCGGCAGCGTACACACCAGTGACCTTTTGCGTATCGGCGCGGTGGCGCCCAAAGACTTTTTCCAGGGCGTCAGAGACCTCGCCCACCGTGGCGCGCAGGCGGATGGCCTTGATGGACAAATCCAGCAAGTTGCCCTGGCCGCTCTCGGCCGCGGCGGTGAGGGCATCCAGTGCGGCCTGCACGGCGGCGCTGTCGCGGGTTTCGCGGATTTTTTTCAGCCGCGCGATCTGGCCATCGCGCACTTTCATGTTGTCGATTTCCAGGATTTCGACCGGGTCTTCCTTGGCCAGCTTGTATTTGTTGACGCCGACGATCACATCCTTGCCGCTGTCGATGCGCGCCTGTTTTTCGGCAGCGGCGGCCTCGATCTTGAGCTTGGCCCAGCCGGAATCGACGGCTTGCGTCATGCCGCCCATTTGCTCGACTTCCTCGATGATGGCCCAGGCGGCATCGGCCATGTCCTGGGTGAGCTTTTCCATCAGGTAGCTGCCCGCCCAGGGATCGACCACGCTGGTGATGTGCGTTTCTTCCTGAATGATGAGCTGGGTATTGCGCGCGATGCGGGCGGAAAATTCCGTGGGCAGGGCGATGGCTTCGTCCAGCGCATTGGTGTGCAGGCTTTGCGTGCCGCCAAACACGGCCGCCATGGCCTCGATGGTGGTGCGCACCACGTTGTTGTAGGGGTCTTGCTCGGTGAGCGACCAGCCCGAGGTCTGGCTGTGCGTGCGCAGCATCAGGCTCTTGGGGTTCTTGGGGTTGAACTCCTTCATGATGCGGCACCACAGCAGGCGCGCGGCGCGCATCTTGGCGATTTCCAGGTAGAAGTTCATGCCCACCGCCCAGAAGAAGGACAGGCGGCCGGCAAAGGCGTCCACGTCCATGCCCTTGGCCAGCGCGGTCTTGACGTACTCTTTGCCGTCGGCCAGCGTGAAGGCCAGCTCCAGCGATTGGTTGGCGCCCGCCTCCTGGATGTGGTAGCCGGAGATGGAGATCGAGTTGAACTTGGGCATGTTCTGCGCCGTGTACTCGATGATGTCGCCGATGATGCGCATGGATGGCTTGGGCGGGTAGATGTAGGTGTTGCGCACCATGAATTCTTTGAGGATGTCGTTCTGGATCGTGCCCGCCAGCTGATCCTGCGAAACGCCCTGCTCCTCGGCCGCCACCACGTAGCCGGCCAGAATCGGCAGCACCGCGCCGTTCATGGTCATGGACACCGACACCTTGTCCAGCGGAATGCCGTCGAACAGGATTTTCATGTCCTCAACCGAATCGATGGCCACGCCGGCCTTGCCCACGTCGCCCGTCACGCGGGGGTGGTCGCTGTCATAGCCGCGGTGCGTGGCCAGGTCGAACGCCACGGAAACGCCCTGCCCGCCTGCGGCCAGCGCCTTTTTGTAGAAGGCGTTGGATTCTTCGGCCGTGGAAAAGCCCGCGTACTGGCGAATCGTCCAGGGGCGGCCGGCGTACATGGTGGCCTGTGGCCCGCGGATGAACGGCTCCAGCCCCGGCAGCGTGTTCGCGTAGGGCAAATCCTTGGTGTCCTCGGCCGTGTACAGGGGCTTGACGACGATGCCATCGGGAGTGTGCCAGTTCAGGTTCTGCCAGTCACCTTCAGGAGATGTTTTGTTGGCCGCCTTTTCCCAGTCGGCCAT
Organism: Comamonadaceae bacterium; assembly: GCA_030528485.1. GTDB lineage: Bacteria > Pseudomonadota > Gammaproteobacteria > Burkholderiales > Burkholderiaceae_C > Lampropedia. The sequence goes on along the minus strand of JAUMYU010000060.1, from coordinate 11,628 downwards.
GCTGTATTGCTTGAATTCGGGTGTGGTCATAAGCGATCCCAAAGGTTGATTTATTTCTGTTACGAACAAGGTGCGGCTGCTTTGGCGCTGATGTCTCTGCCACATCAGGGATGCGAAAAGCGGCAAAAGCCTGATCCACATACGCCAGCGGCTATGGCGCGCTAGTGTATGACACTCATAATTATGAATGCATAATTTAAGGTTCGCGTCTGCAAATCCCGCCCATAGGCCATTGATAAGCTGCTCAGGCCCCATTCATGCCCGCCGCTTCCCCTCCGCCCCAGCTTGCTCGCCGCGCCTTGTACGAGGATGTGGCCGATTGGTTGCGCCAGCGCATCGCCAACCGGGTGCTTAAGCCTGGCGATTGGATCGATGAGGTGGCTATTGCGACTGAGCTGGGCATTAGCCGCACGCCCTTGCGCGAAGCGCTCAAGGTGTTGGCTGCAGAGGGCTTGATTACTATGAAAATGCGTCGTGGCGCATATGTGGCGGAGACCAACGAGGAGGACTTGCAGGAAGTCTATGAAATGCTCAGCCTGCTTGAGGCCGACGCGGCCGCTTTTGTCGCGGCACACGCCAGCCCAGTGCAATACGAGGAACTTCAACGCATTCACGAGTGGCTTGAGAGTAATGCGCACAATCCGGATGCTTTTTTCAAAGCCAATGAGGAGTTTCATGTGCGTTTGCTGGAAATGGCCGCCAACCGCTGGCGTCAGCAAATGGTGGCTGACTTGCGCAAAGTCATGAAGCTGCGCCGCCATAGTTCCTTGTTGCGCCAAGGGCGTATTGCGCAGTCGCTGCAAGAGCACCGCGCCATCATGAAGGCGCTGCAGGAAAAAGACCCCGATGCAGCCAGAAGGAGCATGGCGCAGCACATCATGAAGGGGTTGGATGCTGCCCGCCCTTCGTTGGGCGAATGAAGGCGCTTCCAATTTCTGCGCCTCAATCTCAATTCTTGATATACAATGCGCGGCTTGATCCCCGATAGCTCAGTCGGTAGAGCGACGGACTGTTAATCCGCAGGTCCCTGGTTCGAGCCCAGGTCGGGGAGCCAATTCTTATGTTAAAAAGCAGGCCGTTTGGTCTGCTTTTTTTATGCGCGTTTGGTGCAGGAGACGTTGGCGCCGCAGTGGCTGAGGAATTTTGAGTTTTTAGTCTTTGGGTTTGATAAGGGCATTTGCCGGATTGATTTGAAATCTTGGCATTCTTATTTAGAGCGTGTGTGAGGTAATTTGCTCTTTAAAGAGGGAGAGGCAAGTGGCGTACGAGAAAAAAACTGTTGGCAAGACAATGGATAAAAATGTGAAGACGGTAGAGTCGTCAGGTACGAGGCGTGCTAGAAAAGATGCCGGTGAAGGGAAAAAAATGGAGAAGCCCGTGGTTCAACGAGCTACGGTAAGAAAAATTGCGCCGGTCAAGGCTCCAGTGGTAAAAACGACGGGCAAAGAAGCTGTAGCGTTGAAGCCGTCAGATGTGGAGGGGAAGCCCAAAGCGAAGAGGCTGAGCGCCAAGAAAGAGGTCGGAAATGCGGCGAACGGAGTGGCGACTGTTCTGGATGCTCAAAAAATCAAAATGGCTGCTGAAGGTTCTGTACGTACAACATTAGCTCCCCAGGCGGCATGGCCATTTCCGCTGGGAAAAAAACCCTGAACAGCCCCACCAATAAAAGCCACTTTTTGGTGGCTTTTTTATTTTGGTGGCGCATAGATTTTGAGATTTTGGGCTTGTTTTTTTATGCGAATAATTTCGAATCCGCACGCTGTGGATCCTATTTCTGTGCTTGAGGCTGCTTTGCTGTGTGCACAGGAACCCATGCTTGTGTCACAGTTGCAAGCTCTGTTTGGTGAAGAAGTGCCGGTGACGGAGATACAAATTCAGGCGTGGTTGGAGCAGTTGCAATACGATTGGCAGCGGCGTGGCCTGGAATTGGTGCAGGTTGCCAGCGGCTGGCGTTTTCAAAGTCGTCCCGCAGTATTGCCCTATTTGGGGCGGTTAGAGTCAGAGCGGACGCCGCGTTATTCTCGTGCCGCTATGGAAACATTGGCTGTCATTGCCTACCGGCAACCGGTCACCCGTGGGGACATTGAGGAGATAAGAGGCGTAGCGGTCAATAGCCACATCATCAAGCAGTTGGAAGAGCGGGGCTGGATTGAAGTGATTGGTCACCGCGAGTCGGTGGGACGCCCTGCGTTGTTGGCGACGACGGCACAGTTTCTTGATGATTTGGGTTTGGCGTCTTTGCGTGATTTGCCTGAAATCGACGCTGTGAATGAGGAAACGTTGCGCCAATTGGGCATAGATGCTCCTGCTCCCAAGGCCGCAGAGGCAGCGCCGCCTGTGCAAGAGCAGGCTCAGCCGGATATGCGCGAGGCAGAGCGGCAGCCAGCAGGGGCTGCTGGCGAAGATAAGGTAGAGCAGGGCAGTGCGAATGCGCGTGCATGCCGTACGACAATGGCTGTCGCAACAAAGCATTCCCATAGTTTGGAAAACGTATGAAACATCCCCAATCACCCCGCCCCGGTCGTGGCGGTCGTTTTGGCGCAGCTTCGCGCAGTGGCGCAGAGCGTCAGTCTTCGCCTCGCAAGGCAACACCGCGTTCTTCGCCAAGGTATGCCGAAGGCGTAACCCCCTTGCATCCCCGTACTTTGGTTGGAGCAGCAGAGGCACAGTCTGCGGCCCCTCATAAACGCGTATTGCAAGCTGATATGCAGCAACCGAAGCTGCACAAGGTGCTTGCGCAGGCAGGAATCGGCTCGCGGGTGGAGATGGAGGCCTTAATCGCCCAGGGGCGGGTGATGGTTAATGACAAACCGGCCCATGTGGGACAGCGCGTGCAGCAGGGCGATCAGATCAAGGTCAATGGCAAGCCGGTGCGGCTGCGCATGGCGCAACAGGCAACGCGCGTGTTGGCTTATCACAAGTTGGCGGGCGAAATGGTGACGCGCAACGACCCGCAAAGTCGGCCAACCGTCTTTCGCAAGTTGCCGCCTTTGGCTGTGGGCAAATGGCAAGCCGTGGGCCGTTTGGATTTGAACACGGAAGGGCTGCTGTTGTTGACCAATTCAGGTGATTTGGCCAATCGCTTGATGCATCCGCGTTACGGCCTGGAGCGCGAATACGCCGTGCGCATTCTCGGAGCGCTGTCCGATGAGGAGCGCGCCCAATTGCTTGAAGGGGTGCAATTGGAAGATGGCGAGGCGGCCTTCGGTTCTATCCAGGATGGTGGAGGCGAAGGGGTGAATCAGTGGTACCGCGTCACGATTTCTGAGGGGCGCAACCGCGAAGTGCGTCGCATGATGGAAGCGGTGGGGCATGCCGTTAGCCGCCTGATACGTATTCGTTATGGCAGTGTGGTGCTGATGCGCGGTTTGCGCCGAGGCGCTTGGTATGAGTTGCCCGATGCCGACGTGGCGCGTTTAATGGATGAGGCAGGGCTTGAGCCGCCCGTGCCGTTGAGCCGTGGCAGGGTGTGGCGTGTGCCGGACCGGAAAGCCGGCGCTGGCCGGTCTGTGCCACCCTCAGCGACAGATGTGAAAAGCGTTGGCAAGCCTGGTCGGATGCACGCAGGGCGAGGCGGCGTATCCGTTTCGCAGGGGTACATTGGCGAGGCTGGCATTTACAAACCCAAAGCCCAGCGGGGCAAGGGCAAAGGACGTGGAAAAGCGAAAAGCGCCCGCTGATGGCGTTGGTGCGCCCCGTCTTTGGGTAATACGAAGTCGTTAGAATGCCCGGTTTTCTTCAACTTAGCTCCAAAAGGAACATAACGATGGCTATCGAACGCACTCTCTCCATCATCAAGCCTGACGCAGTCGCCAAAAATGTGATTGGTCAGATCTACGCTCGTTTTGAGAATGCTGGCCTGAAGATTGCCGCCGCGCGCATGATTCACCTTTCGCGCCAAGAAGCGGAACAGTTCTATGCCGTCCACAAAGAGCGTCCGTTTTTCAAGGATCTGGTGGACTTCATGATCTCCGGCCCAGTCATGGTTCAAGTGCTGGAAGGAGAGAACGCCATTGCTAAAAATCGTGAACTGATGGGTGCGACCGACCCGAAAAAGGCCGACGCAGGCACCATCCGTGCGGACTTTGCAGACAGCATTGATGCCAACGCTGTGCACGGTTCCGACGCGCCAGAAACGGCTGCGGTGGAAGTGGCTTTCTTTTTCCCCGGTCTGAATATTTATTCTCGTTGATTGGCGTGTGCGTTTACCAGGCTGGAGTAGAACCTGTTTGGAATCTTGGCGCGCTTGGGCAAGATGCTTTCTTGAAGGTTGTCCAAGTGTGCTTCCTTGACAGGTTCTTGGGTTTTGCCTGGTAACGCGCCGCTCGCCCGGCTTCAATATGGACAGCGCCTCTCCTAAAACCAACCTCCTTGGGCTAGACCATGAGGGTCTGGTGGCATTTTGTGCTGTGCTGGGCGAAAAAAAATTTCGCGCAACGCAGCTTTATCGTTGGATTCACCAGCGTGGCGTAGCCGATTTCGAGGCTATGTCCGATTTGGCCAAATCCTTGCGCGCCAAGCTGGCGGAGTGTGCTTGTGTACAAGCCCTTCCCGTGCTGACAGAGCGCGCTTCCCGCGACGGCACCATCAAATGGTTGTTTGACGTCGGGGAAGGGAATGCGGTCGAAGCCGTCTTTATCCCCGAGAAAGATCGGGCGACGCTGTGCATTTCTTCACAAGCAGGATGTGCAATTGGTTGCCGCTTTTGCTCTACAGGGCATCAGGGATTTAGCCGTAATTTGACGGCGGCAGAAATCGTTGCGCAGCTTTGGTACGCCGAGCACGAGCTGCGCAGGCGCAACAAAACCGGTGAACGCCAAATCAGCAATGTGGTGATGATGGGGATGGGTGAGCCGTTGCAGAATTTCGGGCAACTGGTTCCGGCCTTGCGCACCATGCTGGATGACAACGGCTACGGCTTGTCGCGCCGACGGGTGACGGTATCGACTTCGGGCATCGTGCCGATGATGGATCGCTTGGCGCAGCAAGTGCCTGTTGCTTTGGCGGTTTCCTTGCATGCACCGCAGGATGCGCTGCGCGATTCGCTGGTGCCGCTCAATAAGAAATACCCTCTGGCCGATTTGATGGCAGCGTGCCGGCGCTACTTGCAATACGCACCACGCGATTTCATCACTTTTGAGTACTGCATGCTTGCAGGGGTCAACGACCAGCCCGGGCATGCCCAAGCCTTGCTGGACTTGTTGAATACGGATGGGAAGGGCGTAGGTTGGTGCAAGCTCAATCTGATTCCATTCAACCCCTTCCCCGACTCTGGGCTGGTGTGTTCTGCGCCGCACGATGTTCAGGCATTCGCCAAGGTGTTGCTTGATGCCGGAGTGGTTGTGACCGTGCGTAAAACCCGTGGGGACGACATCGACGCGGCCTGTGGGCAGTTGGCCGGCGAAGTGAAAGATCGCACCAGAGCCGTGGTGCGCATGCAGCGAAAGCGTGATGCCGTGCCTTTGTGATGGTGAATCTGTGGAGATAGGGCGATGAGCAAAAAAGCATGGGGTTATGGAGCGCACCATATTGCGATGGCAATGCTGGCGTGTGTGCTGAGCGCCTGTGAAACATCGCGGGTGACCTCCACCGTCCATCCTGGCGCAGATGGGGCTTTGAGCGTGCCTCGATCCAGCGCGGATGTGCGCCGCGCAGCGCAAACGCGTTTGGAACTTGCGGCCGAGTATTTGCGTGTGGGGCGCAATGAAGTAGCCATTGAGGAGGCCAACCAAGCGCTTGCTTTGGATTCCGGCCTAACCGATGCGTACATGGTTCGTGGCATGGCCCATGCGCAACGGGGCGACTATGTCAGCGCAGAGGCCGATTTTTCTCGCATCTTGCGCTCCAGGAGCAACGATCCCGATGTGTTGCACAACTATGGCGGTTTGCTATGCCAATTGCGCCGCTTTGACGAAGCCATCACGTATTTCGACCGCGTGCTGGCGATGCCCGGCCAGGTTGCTGCTGCGCGCACGTTGATGGCCAAAGGTTTGTGTTTGCAAGGCGCGGGCCAAACGCGTGCCGCTGTAGCCACGCTGGAGCAAGCGTACAGGGCGGATCCGCGCAACCCTGTGGTGGCGTACAACTTGGCCAAGATGCATTACGACGCAGGGCAAGTCAGCCAGGCGCAGATTTACCTGCGCCCGCTCAATAGCTCGGACATGGCCAATGCGGAAACCCTGTGGTTAGGCATTAAGGTGGAGAACGCTATGGGTAATCTCTTGGGTGTGCGTGAGCTGGGCAGCGCGCTGGTGCGGCGCTTTCCCCAGGCACGTGAAACGACTCTTTATGAACGTGGCGCTTTTTATGAGTGAAGACGCATCTGCATCTATGGACGTGGGCGCTACGGGCTTGGAACGCCCTTCGGTGGAGTCCTTGAAAACGCCGGGAGCGTGGTTGAGGCATTACCGGCTGGAGCGCGAAGTGAGTTTGGAGGAGCTGGCTGCGGTGCTCAAAATCCCTGCTGCCAAGCTCGAAGCTTTGGAGCGTGACGACTACGGCCAGCTCCCGGATATGGTTTTCACCCGCGCGCTGGCCATGACGATTTGTCGCCTCCTGGGCTACGACTCTGCGCCCGTCATGGCCTTGTTTCCGCAGGTCCATTCGCCCCGGCTGGCGCGCGACACGGATGGGATTAATCAGCCGTTTAAATCCACCGCATTGTCCACGCCCTCGCAGCCTGTGGCGCGCTCAGGCATTCCTGGCTCGGCGATTGTTTTGGTGATCGCCATGTCCATCGTGGCGGCCATCGTATTTTTCTGGCCGCAAATCGAGCGCAAAATGGGCTGGGGCGAGTCTTCCGTCGGCCACGAAATTGCATCTGGCACTCCCCATTTGACCAGCCAGGAAGTGCAAGTCCCTGCGCTGAATGCGGCATCGCCCACGGAGAATGGCCCCCTCTCCCAAGCTTTGACGTCAGGCCAGGAGCAAGCGTCTGCCAGCGAACCCGCTGAAGTTGCGCCCGCAGTGGCCGAGTCGCCCGTGCAGCAAGAACAACCAGCCGCTCCTGCCGAGAGCATTCGCATTTACGCGCAAGAGCCTGTTTGGGTGCAAATTCGCGATGCCTCCAATGCCATCCTGCACCAAAGTACCTTGCCCAAGGGCCGCGAGATCGCGATCACCAATCCGCCACCGTTGAGGGTGGAAATCGGTCGGGTTGATGCCGTCAAAGTCGTCGTCAAAGGCCAGCCTTTTAATGTCCAACCCTTTGCGCGCGGCAATGTGGCGCGTTTTGAGGTGTCGCCGTGAGTGCGGACGCGATGCTTGGCCAGCCCCAGAGGCGCCAAGAACCGTTGTTTGCGCAAATGGCGCCGGGCAGGACTGGCGGCGCCCCCATCCCGCTTTCCGAGCCGCGCCCGCACCACTCCCTGCAGGCGCAGGTGCGTTGGGGCGAACACGTTGTCACGATTGGCGGGGGCGCGCCGGTGCGCATCCAGTCCATGACCAACACCGACACCGAGGACGCCATCGCCACGGCCATCCAGGTCAAGGAATTGGCGCAGGCCGGCTCGGAGCTGGTGCGCATCACCGTCAACACCAACAAGGCCGCCGAGGCCGTGCCGCACATCCGCGAGCAGCTCGACCGCATGGGCGTGCACGTGCCGCTGGTGGGCGACTTCCACTTCAACGGCCACAAGCTGCTGAGCGATTTCCCCGACTGCGCCCAGGCCCTGTCCAAATACCGCATCAATCCCGGCAACGTGGGCAAGGGCGCGCGCCACGACATCCAGTTCGGACAGATGATCGAGGCTGCGCTGAAGTGGGACAAGCCCGTGCGCATCGGCGTGAACTGGGGCAGTCTGGATCAGGAATTGCTGGCGCGCCTGATGGACGAGAACCTGCAGCGCGCCCAGCCCTGGGACACGCGCCAGGTCATGTACGAGGCGCTGATCTCATCGGCCCTGGACTCGGCGCACAAGGCCGAGAAGCTGGGCATGGCCGCCGGGCAAATCGTGCTCTCCTGCAAGGTCAGCAGCGTGCAGGACTTGGTGGCTGTGTATCGTGAGCTTTCGCGCCGCTGCAACTACCCGCTGCACCTGGGTCTGACCGAAGCGGGCATGGGCGCCAAGGGCACCGTGGCCTCGGCCGCGGCGCTGTCGCTGCTGTTGCAGGAAGGCATTGGCGACACCATCCGCGTCAGCCTCACGCCCCAGCCGGGCGAGGCGCGCACGCAGGAAGTGGTGGTGGCCAGCGAAATCCTGCAGGCCCTGGGCCTGCGCACCTTCGTGCCCAGCGTCACCGCCTGCCCGGGCTGCGGGCGCACCACCAGCACCACCTTCCAGGAGCTGGCCAAGCAGATCGACGATTTCTTGCGCGCGCAAATGCCGCTGTGGCGCGCGCGCTATCCGGGCGTGGAGAACATGAAGGTGGCCGTCATGGGCTGCATCGTCAACGGCCCCGGTGAGAGCAAGCACGCCGACATCGGCATCAGCCTGCCCGGCAACGGCGAAGCGCCTTCAGCCCCCGTGTTCATCGATGGCGAAAAAGCCATGCACCTCAAGGGCGAGGACATTGCCCAGCAGTTTCACCGCATCGTCAGCGAATATGTGGAAAAGCGCTATGGCGCTGTGGCAGGGTGATCCTTTTTATTTTCCAATTCAAAGGAAATAAAACTGCCTTGTTTTGGCTTGTTGGTAAAAGGGTTGATTTTACTTTGATTGATTAATTGGGTTGTGCGCGGATGGCCAATGCCGCCCTGGCGCTGCTGCGGAAATGGCTGTTTGGGGCGTGAAAAGGAGCTTGCCGCTGTAATGCCGCATTGAAGAATGTTTTTCTTGTGGGAAATAAGGTTTCAATGCAGATTTGCCAAAAAAAAGCATATTTTTGCTTTTTGATTTAGAATCAAAAGCCGAAATCTGCCACCAGGGGCAAGTGGTCGGACATGCGCCACCACACCCGCCCGCGGGGGACGAAAATGGATTGGGGTTTCAGTCCGCGCACGAAAATGCGGTCGAGCTGTACCAGAGGCAGGCGCGAGGGGTAGGTCAAGGCGCGTGCGCCGTCGTACTCCACAAAACCCGTTTCGCGCAGCAGCAAGCCGGTCTGCGTGCCCCAGTCATTGAAGTCGCCCGCGATGATGACTGGCTCGTGTGCAGGCACTTCGTCGCGCACGAATTCGCAAATCATGGCGATTTGGCGCAGGCGGCTGATGTGGATCAGCCCAAGGTGCACCGCCAGCACATGCACCACGCAGCCGCCGACGTCGATGCCCGCGTGCAAAATGCCGCGTTGCTCCAGGCGATGGTCGGAAATGTCTCTTTGCTGTGAGTGCAATACGGGCCAGCGCGTCAGTACCGCATTGCCGTGCTCGCCGTGGCGCGTGATGGCGTTGGTGTGATAGACCGCTTCGTAGCCCTGCGGCGCGAGAAATTCGGCTTGCGGCAGCTCGGGCCAGCGGGCAAATCGTTCCTGGGCGCGCGCATTGTTTTTGCGCACCTCTTGCAGGCAGATGATGTCGGCATCAAGCTGCTCTACCGCCAGCGCCAGGTTGCCAATTTCCAGCCGGCTCAGAGGCCCCATCCCCTGTACCCCTTTGTGGATGTTGTAAGTCGCAACGCGCAGCACGGCAGGCGTGCTGGCATTTTCGGCGTGAGCAAGCGCGCTCATGGTGTAGCTCGATGGAGTTTGGTTGCAGGTGGATGATGGGAAGAAAAGCGCCGCCGTGATCGGCTGGTTGGCCGATGCACAGGCCGCTGCATTTTCTCATTGAAGCCCCCCGGGATGGCCTGCCTGTAACGCGGTGCTGTGTGCATCTGCGGCCCGGCGCGTGCCAGCTAGCCCATAATCGCCCGGGCTATTCCCACTTTTACTCTTATCAAGGAGATTGCTATGCCATCCGTGCGCAAAAATGAAACCGCTCAACGCTATGAAGTCTTGCTGGATGACGGCACCGTGGCGGGTTTTGCCGATTATGAAATTCGTGGCAACCAAGTGGTGCTGCCGCACACCGTGGTTCAGCCCGAGTACAACGGCCAAGGTCTGGCCAGCTTGCTGGCGCAGGCCGCGCTGGAAGACATCCAGGCCGCTGGCCGCTGCGTTGTGCCAGCATGCTCCTTTATCGAGGCGTATTTGCAGCGCAAACCGCAATGGCAGTCGTTACGCTGCCCTGTGTGAGCTTCGAATTGGCTGTTTTGTAAATCAATGGGATAAAAAATCTATTGTTTTCGGCATATCTGTATTGAAATTGAATTTACTTTGTTTTGTAATATCTCTTTCGGGTGCAGGCAGATCCGCGCAGGCGCTCAAGATACGTCGCTTGGGGTTGATGGCCCCAAGCGTTTTATGGTGTGCAAAAACCGGCAGTCCATCGGATGGCAACGTCCATCGAGCTTGAAGGGATATAGGGCTGGATTTTGGCTGGAAAATAATCGGATTTGTTTTTTGGGTTTAAAGTGAGCCACACACTTTTAACCGGTTTTCCATGGGTAAAAAATCTTTCTGCCCGCTGGGGGAAAGAATGTTGCCGAAAATCAGTTGGGCGCGCAATTTCCAGTGGTTGGGAATATCCCAGGTTTGAGAAACTTTCGCATCGATTAACGGGTTGTAGTGCTGCAAATTGGCGCCCACGCCAGCAGCACTCAATGCCGTCCAAATGGCGTATTGGTGCATGGCATTGGTTTGCTCGCTCCAAATGGGGAAGTTTTCGGCATACAAAGGGAACTTTTCTTGCAGCCCTTTGATGACTTCCTGATCCTCGAAAAACAGCACGCTGCCAGCGGCAGCCTTGAAGCCGTTGATCCGGTTTTCGGTGGCGGAAAACTTTTCTTTCGGCGTCACTTTTTCCAATTCCTCTTTGGCAAGCTCCCAGAGCTTCTCATGTTCAATGCCGAAAAGCGCCAGTGCGCGCGTGGACTGGGAGTTAAAGGCGGAAGGCGTGTGTTGCAAGGCATGCTCAACGATTTGTATTACCTGATCCTTGTTAATGGATGAGTTTTTTCCCAAGGCGTAAATAGAGCGGCGTGTTTCAGCGATATGCTGGAGAGATTGCAAGGCAGTCATGTTTTTCCTAAATGGATTGCTGATGAAAAATGTCTTTTCAATCATCAATTAATGAGACGGAAGTGCATGCATCATAAGGTGCTTTCCCTCATCGGCATGGTCTTGAAAAAGCAACTCATTGTTCTGCCTGTGGAATGCTGCTGGTGCAGACAGGGCATCCTAGAGCGTGTTACGCACTTTTCGCCCCCCGCGAGAGCGCCCCGGCGGGGTGCAGTGCAAGGCGCCGTCCCCGCCGCAGCCTGGCTGCGCTGCAAGGGGGCGGCAACGCCGCAATGCGCATGCCGGGGCGCTTCTGCCTTGGGGCCAGTGCGGGGGAGCGCACAGTGCATAACACGCTCTAGTGGCAATGAATGGGCTTGGTAACATAGCGCCTTTGTGTTTGCGTGCTGGCCGCTGCCGATGTTTGGCAGCGGCCAGTCGTTTGTTTTTCTTTTGAACGCTGTTTTTTGAGCGCCGTGACCCAGCCCGTCCCTTCCGCCCAGGCCACCAAGGCTACAACCCAAGCGCTGCGCGCCGTGCGCGGCATGAACGATATCCTGCCGCCTGAATCCAGTCGCTGGCAGTGGCTGGAGGACGCGGTGCGCCGCGTCATGGCGCGCCACGCCTACCGCAACGTGCGCCTGCCCATCA
>JAUMYU010000126.1 GCA_030528485.1 Comamonadaceae bacterium | reverse complement strand
TCGCCGTCGAGCATGCGGCGGGCGATGATGACGCGCATGATTTCGTTGGTGCCTTCCAGAATCTGGTGCACGCGCGCGTCGCGCAGCAGGCGCTCGAGCGGGTATTCGCGGATGTAGCCGTAGCCGCCGTGCAGTTGCAGCGCCTCGTTGATGACTTTGAAGCCAAAGTCTGTGGCAAAGCGTTTGGCCATGGCGCAATAGGTGGTGGCGTTGGGGTCCTGGCGGTCGAGCTTGCTGGCGGCCAGGCGCACCATTTGGCGCGCGGCCACCAGTTCGGTGGCCATGTCGGCCAGCTTGAATTGCAGCGCCTGGAAGCTGGAGATGGCCTTGCCGAATTGTTGGCGCTCTTGGATGTAGCGCTGCGCCTGGGCCAGTGCGCCCTGCGCGCCGCCGACCGAGCAGGTGGCGATGTTGATGCGCCCGCCGTCCAGCCCCTTCATGGCGATCTTGAAGCCTTCGCCCTCGTTGCCCAGCAGGTTGTGCGCGGGGATGCGCACGTTGTCGAAGCTGATGGTGCGCGTGGGCTGGCTGTTCCAGCCCATTTTCTGTTCTTTCTTGCCGTAGCTGATGCCCTCGGCGTTGGCGGGCACGGCAAAGGCCGAAACGCCCGAAGCGCCGGGGCCGCCGCTGCGCGCCATGAGCACCAGCACGTCGGTGCTGCCTGCGCCGGAGATGAAGGCTTTGCTGCCGTTGATGACGTATTCGTTGCCCACCAGCTCGGCGCGGGTCTTGAGCGAGGCGGCGTCAGAGCCTGCGCCCGGCTCGGTCAGGCAGTAGCTGGCGAGTTTTTGCCCGCTGGTGAGCGCCTCGCCCCACTCCTTGCGCACTTCCTCGCCGCCCCAGGTGCCCAGCATCCAGGTGGCCATGTTGTGGATGGTGATGAAGGCGGTGGTGGAGGGATCGACGGCGGCCATTTCTTCAAACACGAAGGTGGCATCCAGCCGCGGCAAGGCCAGGCCGCCGATGGCCTCGGGCGCGTACAGGCCGCAAAAGCCCAGCTCGCCGGACTTGGCAATGGTTTCCTTGGGGAAGTGGCCTTCCTCATCCCATTGCGCGGCGTAGGGGGCCAGCTCGGCCTGGGCGAAGGCGCGCGCGGTTTCGGCAAAGGCCAGTTGGTCTTCGGTGGGTTCAAAGTGCATGGAGTGTCTCCTTGGGTTGTTGTGGTTTGAGGGATGCGTTGGTTGTTAGTCGCTGCGGTTGGCCCGATCTGCCCGGCCTACCATTTGCCAATGACAACGGCCAGCATGCCCGCTGCAATCAGCGGGCCGACGGGCACGCCCTTGAAGAAGGCCACGCCGATGACGGTGCCCACCATCAGGCCAGGCACCAGGCCGGGGCGCTCCATCATCAGCGGCAGGCCGCGCCCGCCCAGCCAGGCCACCAGCAGGCCAACCGCCATGGCCAGCAGCGATTGCCAGTGGGTGAAGCTGCGCAGCACATCGGCCAGGGCGATTTTGCCGCTGGCAATGGGCGCCATCACGCCGATGAACAAAATGGTGATGCCCAGATTCAGGCCGTGCTTTTGGATCCAGGGGAAGTACTGCTGCAAGGGCGTCATGCGCACCAGCAGCAGGGCCAGCATGGCGTAGGTGATGCTGTGGTTCTGGCTGACGATGCCCAGGGCGGC
>JAUMYU010000125.1 GCA_030528485.1 Comamonadaceae bacterium | reverse complement strand
GGGTGCGCCAGCCGCACGGGGCCGTGCGCGGGCACCGCGGCCTCTTCCACGACCTGGCCATTGGCCAGCACGATCAGGCGATCGCAAAACCGCCGCACCAGGCGCAGATCGTGCGTGATGAAGAGGTAGGCCACGCCCAGTTTGCTGCGCAAATCGGTGAGCAAGTCGAGGATCTGGATTTGCAGGGTCAGATCGAGGCTGGATACGGCTTCGTCCAGCACGATCAGCTTGGGGGAAGACGCCAGCGCCCGCGCAATGCACACGCGCTGCAATTGCCCGCCGCTCATTTGCAGGGGCAGCTTGTCGGCGTCTTGCGCTTGCAGGGCGACCAGCTCCAGCAGTTCGGCGATGCGGGCCTTGCGCGCTGCCTCGCTCATGGTGGTGAGGTAGCGCAGGGGTTCTTCAATCACGCGGCCGATGCGGTAGCGCGGGTTGACGGCCGCCACCGAGTCCTGAAACACCATCTGCACATGGCGCCGAAAGTCTTTGATGCCTGCGGCATCCAATGCTTGCAAGGGCTGGCCGCGATAAAGCACCTCGCCCGCGCTGGGCTTCTCGAAGCCCAGCAACTGCCGCCCCAGCGTGCTTTTGCCCGATCCGCTTTCGCCCAGTAGGGCCACGCTCTCGCCTTCGTGAATGTGCAGCTTGATGCCCTGCAGCACGTGCTTGGCCGAGCCGGCGCTGAACCAACCCGGGCTATAGGATTTGTGCAGATCCTTGCAGGCAAGCACGGGCTGCGGATAGTGATTGGCGTGCGTCATGCCACAGTGCCCTCCTCGGGGTAGAGGGCCAGATGCGCCTGCACCAGCGCGCGGGTGCGCGCGTGTTGGGGCGCATCGAAAATGCGCTGCACCGTGCCCGTTTCGACGATGCGGCCCCGCTCCATCACGGCCACGTCGGTGGCCATGTGGGCCACCACGCCCATGTCGTGCGTGACGAACAGCATGCCGATGTGGCGCGCCTGCGCAATCTGCTTGAGCATGTCAAGCACCTTGGTTTGCACCACCAGATCCATGGCGGTGGTGGGCTCGTCGGCCAGGATGAAGGGCGTTTCCAGAATCAGCGCCATGGCCACCATGGCGCGTTGCAGCATGCCGCCGCTCATCTCGAAGGCGTACAGATCGGGCACGCGCTCATCGTCCAGACCGGCTTCGGCGAAACAGTTGCGCAGTTCTTCTTCGCTCAACTGGCGGGGGCGCGCCGCAAAGCGCGCCGTTTCCTGCGCGTGGACGCGCATGGTCATGAGCGGATCGAAGGCCGAGCGCGGGTGCTGCATGATGGTGGCCACGTCGCGGCCGGGGCGCACGGCGTGCTGCTGCTCGCCGTCTTGAATCCAGGCGCGCCCGCCCAGGTGCCGGATGCCCGTCGGCAACACGCCTTGCAGGCCGGCGCAGGTCAACGATTTGCCGCTGCCGCTGGAGCCGATCAGAGCCAGAATCTGGCCGCGTTCAATTTCCAGGTCGACGCCCTGCACCAGTTCCAGCGGCTGGCCGTTTTTCACGGTGCCCAGGCGCAGGTCTTCAAGCATCAGCTTCTGCCTCATGCCTTGGCCCTGCCTTTATTTCTTGCCGCCAGCCATCAGGCTGGGGTCGAGCATGTCGCGCAGGGCATCGCCCACGCGGTTGAAGG
>JAUMYU010000124.1 GCA_030528485.1 Comamonadaceae bacterium | reverse complement strand
TCGAACGCGCCCACGCCACCGGCCAAACCCTGCCCGCCAGCGTGCAGCCCCTGTTCGCCGAACCGGCCATTGCGGCCACGAAGCCTGCCCCCATCCCTGCCAAGGTTTGATGTTTGATGTTGCGGTGGCTGTTGGCCTTGGCCTTGCGGCCCATGCCAGCAGCCAGTTCGCGCCCGCTGCAACGCCTATCCTGTTTCGTGCTGGCCGCTGGCTGCCAGGCCAGCGCGCACCGGCGCCTGCGCTAACACAGCGTGTCCGTTCAAGCAAAAAGGTTGGCAAAACAAAGCCCACCGCCCAGCCCCCCATTCGTGCAATGGCCACTCTGCAAAGCGTGAACTTTTTCAAATTTCTTTGCCAAATCGACAGCTTACGAGGCTTTTTTGATACGCCTGTTCACACATTCTCGGCTTAATCCTTGCCATAATCGCAAGCTCTTTGATCTCCTGAATCGAGTGACGCTCATGAAACAGACCCTCATCGCCCTGGCCGTGGCTCTGGCCGCCTGCACCACCGCCATCAGCGCGCAAGCCCAAACCGCCAAGAAGAAGCCTGCGGCGACCAAAAAGGCCACGGCCAAAAAAGCCCCCGCCAAAAAAACGGCGGCGAAAAAAAACACCAGAAAGAAAACCGCAACGGCCAAAGCCAAGCCCAGCACGCCTGCACCACAACACGCTGCGCCCACGATGGTGCCTGACATGGCTGGCGGCTTCCCCGTGTTCACCGGCGATTTCCGCTGCGACGAAGGACATGCCTCCATTACGCCCCAGGGTGAGGAATTCGACGTGCGCGTGCCCGGTGGCCGCCACTACACCATGCGCCGCGTGCCCACCTCCAGCGGCGTGGTGCGCCTGGAAAACGCAGCCAAAACCGCCTACTGGCTGCAATCGGGCAACAAGTCGATGATGATCGACACCCGCGCCGGTGGCCGTGTGGCCAGCGATTGCCGCAACGCCATCCAGCAAGCGCGCGAAGACGATCTCAAGGCTAACCCCACTGCCGGCCTGCTGAACTGAAGCACACTGCCGCGCCAAGCCAAGCAACGCCCCGTTGCCCTGCGCACGGGGCATTTTGCTTTGTTTTTGTTTGGTGCGCGGTTCCTGGAGTCTGTTCAAAGGCTTCGCACCGTGTGCCTTGCTTGGCAAAGGCGGTGGCTGCAAGGCGCACATCTTTCTTTGTATGTGGCGCAGTGCATGGCCCGTGCGGCATCAGCCAAACGGATGACAAGATTGGCAACGCAGCAGGCCGCCCGCTGCCATCTTCAAGCGCCCGCGAGGAGGTGAACAGGTTCTGGGGACAAGACCATGCGCATCGCGGCCGCAAGGCGCGCAGCAACATGCTGCCGAGCGACTCCAAGACCCGCACATCAGCAGCCACGGTCTGCTTGCTCTGCTGGCCGAGTGAAAAGGTGATGGAGCAGGCTGGCTCATCAAGCAAAAAAGGCCAGCCGTGCAGATCGGGGCCAGCTCCATGCGCCTTCTGCACGTTTGGGGCAGAGCAGCAGACGCAGCGCAGGGATCTGGACAAATCGCTTTCTGGTGGATTGCTCTCGAAAGTGCCGTCATCTGCCCCCGCTGCTCGCAATGCCCCGCCCACCGCAGCAACGCGGGTTTTTCCCACAGCGGGTGAGCGCGCAATCTGGCATG
>JAUMYU010000059.1 GCA_030528485.1 Comamonadaceae bacterium | reverse complement strand
CTGGCCGTGCTGCTGCGCCTGCGCGTGGCGCAACCGGCGCTGTAGCGCGCCGCCCCACCCGCTGCCCTTCATGCCACGCCCCCGCCGCCTGCTTGAAAGACCCGCCATGCCCCTGCCACGCCCCCGCTTGCTCGCCCTGACCACTCTGGCCGCCCTGGCCTCGGCCCTGCTCGCAGCGCCTGCCCAGGCCGCCAACGCGGCAGCCAGCGCCCCCGCCAACGCATCCGCCGCAGCCCCAAGCGCCAGCCCCGCCGCAGCGCCTGCCGCCGCCCCGCTGCGCGTGCTGGCCGCCCACCCCGTCGTGCACGGCCTGGCCCAGCAACTGCTGCAAGGCAGCGGCATCGAGCTGCTGCGCATGGCCCCCGCGCGCCTGCCCGCCAACCGCCTGCCCGCCTACCTGGCCGGGCGCGGGCAAGATGAACTTCTGGCCGCAGCCGCCCAGGCGCACGCCGCGCTCACGCTGCGCTCCATCTGGCCCGACGACCAGCTCTACCCGCTGGCGCGGCGCGCCAACATCCGCATCGTCGAAATCGACGTCGCCACCCCCATCGAAGGCGAGCTGCCCGGCGTCACCCTGCCCGCCGCCGCCCTGGGCGACGCCACGCCCGCAGCGGCCGGCAGCGCCGTGCTGCGCCACCCGCCCTGGCAAGACAGCGCCAACCTGGCCCGCATGGCCACGCTCATGACCGACGCGCTGGCGCGCCTGGCGCCCCAGGCCGCGCCGCGCCTGCAAGCCAACCTCGCCGCCATCCAGCAACGCCTGCAACAGGCCGAAGCCCAGGCCAGCCGCGCCCTGGCCCAGGCCAGCGACGTGAGCGTGCTGCTGCTCTCGCCGCGCATGCAGGCCCTGGCCAGTGCCTTGCAACTGGAAGCCGTGCCCTGGCAGGCCCCGGAAAAAGACGACGCGCTGCCCCAGGCCCTGGCCCAAGCCCTGGCGCGCGAAAAACCGCGCGCCGTGCTGGCCCACGCCGCCCCTGACGACGCCGTGGCCCAGGCCATCGCCGCCAGCGGCGCGCAACTGGTGGTGCTCAGCGAAAGCGCCCCCGACCCCGTGGCCGCGCTGGCCGGGGCCATGCAGGCCATAGGCCAGGCCATGACGGCTGCCAAGCCTTGAAAAACTCGCAAGCGGCTGAAAGGGCCGCAGGGATGGTCATTGGCGCGCGCTATCATGCCGCCCATGTCCGGTACCCCTCCTATTACCAGCATCCCGCGCAAAACCGGTTTGGCGCGCTTGCGGGCTGCGGCCTGCAACTCCTGGGCGGGGCTGCGCACAGCAGGCAAGCAAGCTGCTTTCCGGCAAGAACTTGTTTTGGCTGCCATGCTGACGCCTGCTGCATTTTGGGTCGGTCACACTTGGCTGGAAGTGGCATTTCTCGCCGGCGTCGTCGTCCTGGTGCTGGTGGTGGAAGTGCTCAACTGCGCTATTGAGGCAGTCGTTGATCGTATAGGCCCCGAATGGCATCCCCTCTCCAAAGACGCCAAAGATTTAGGCAGCGCCGCAGTCCTGCTGTGTCTGTTGTTTGCCCTGGCAGTATGGGCCTGTGCGCTGTACGCGCGCTGGTTTGTGTGACGTGGCGGCTCCGCGAATTAGCAGCCCTCGCATGTACGGGCATGGCACAGGAGCGGCCCGCACAATCAGGCTCCAGCTTTACGAAAGTGTTTGATGGCTTCCTCCCCTGCTTTTTCTCTTTGTGTGTATTGCGGCTCCCGCGATGGCAGCAACCCGGCCATGCAAGCGGCAGCGCAGACGGTCGGCCACTGGATTGGCGCGCATGGCGGCCAATTGGTTTATGGCGGTGGTCGAACGGGCTTGATGGGCCTGGTTGCCCAAGCGACTAAAGCTGCCGGTGGGCGCGTTGTGGGCGTTATCCCCACCGCGCTGGTGGATCGGGAGCTGGCCAACCCGGCCTGCGACGAACTGCACGTCGTGGACACCATGCACCAGCGCAAAGCCATGATGGCCGAACGCAGCGATGCTTTTTTGGCCCTGCCTGGCGGCATTGGCACATTCGAGGAACTCTTCGAGGTATGGACCTGGCGGCAACTGGGCTACCACGACAAGCCCATTGGCATTCTCAACGCCGAGGGCTATTACGACGCCCTGCACGTTTTCCTGCAAGACTGCATCCACAACAGCTATATCAGCGAGTGGCAATTGGAGCTGATTCAGTTCAACAGCGATGTCCCCACCCTTTTGCGCGAACTGGTGCAAATGGCCGGCACCAATGCAACCGACCCGCAGCTACTCAACCGTAACTTATGAAGGGATAAAAACAGCTCCCGCAGCTCAAGAGAATGCAGTTTGACGGTGCAGCCTGTGCGGCCCACTTCAACCGGGTGCGCCCCCTCCCCCTGCCCGCAGATTCTTCTTCAGCTCTTTCAGCATCAAAAGCACTTGGTTGGACGCCAAACGGAAGCTCCCGTTAAGGATACGGCCGGCCTCCTCCTTGTTGCCGCTCAAAGCCTGCGCCACGGCCAGGGCCGCCTGCGCATGAAAGTATTCGTTGCGCGCCACCAGAACCGAGAACGCACGATAGTGGCCAAATCTTTTGCGGCCGGGACCATGCAGCCACTTGCCCAAATCGCAGCAATCATCCCGGCAAATCACCTCAGGGAAAAAGTCTTCACTCAATTTACCATCCATGCTGGCTACGCATTGCAGCAGGCGCTGCTTCCAATCTTCATGTGCCGCAATGGCCGTAGCGATATCCATTTCTGCCAGCGCCAAGAGCGCATCCAGGTCAGGCTGAGCCGATTTTTCCGTCTGATCGGCTACATTTACATCAAAAAAACGGCTAAGGAATTTCATATCCAACACTCAGAAAGCATGTCGGCCATGCCGCCAGCACAGTGTTTGTTGAGAGCGAAGAGAATGTCAAAAAACTTTAACTCATTTGTATGACCCTATCGATAATCATGAAAAAAGCCGCTTGAGGCCCAAAGGTTTCAAGCGGCTTTTTTCATGGCTTGCCAGACGTCGGAACGGCGATGGTTCAAAGTCTTGGCGCGGGCGGACAAGAAGCAGTTCGGGATGGGATGCAAGGCGCAAAACTTGCCAATAGCGCGTGCCATTGGCAAGTTTTGCTTGCGCGGCAGACCGCCCAAATCCGCTTGATTGGCCACCGCGCAGGGATTTTGAACAGGATCTTAGAACGCCCAGTCTTCATCAGCGGTAGCTTCGGCTTTGCCCATGACGTAGCTGGAGCCGCTGCCGGAGAAAAAGTCGTGGTTTTCTTCCGAGCCGGGGTTCAGGCTGGCCAGGATGGCAGGGTTGACATCGGTCATGCTGCCGGGGAACAGTGCTTCAAAGCCCAGGTTCATCAGTGCTTTGTTGGCGTTGTAGTGCAGGAATTTCTTGACGTCCTCAGTCCAGCCTACGCCGTCGTACAGGTCTTCGGTGTATTTGACTTCGTTGTCATACAAATCGTGCAGCAGCTCATAAGCGTAGCTTTTCACCTCCTCCCGCTTGGCCTCAGGGGCTTGACGCCAAGCTTGCTGGAATTTGTAGCCGATGTAAAAGCCATGCACGGCCTCGTCGCGGATGATGAGGCGAATCAGGTCGGCAGTATTGGTGAGCTTGCCGCGGCTGCTCCAGTACATGGGCAGGTAAAAGCCGCTGTAGAACAAAAAGGATTCCAGAAACACGCTGGCGACCTTGCGCATCAGCGGGTCGTCGCCCCGGTAATGGCCAATGACGATCTTGGCCTTGTTTTGCAGATAGGGGTTCTCCAGGCTCCAGCGGAAGGCTTCGTCCACATCGCTCATGGAGCACAGGGTGGAGAAGATGGAGCTGTAGCTTTTGGCGTGCACGGCCTCCATGAAGCTGATGTTGGTGAGCACGGCCTCCTCGTGCGGCGTCACCGCATCGGGGATGAGGCTTAAAGCGCCCACCGTGTTTTGCACCGTATCCAGCAGGGTCAGCCCTGTGAAGACGCGGATGGTGAGCTGCTGCTCCTGCGGCGTCAGCGTGGCCCAGGAGGGGATGTCGTTGGACAGGGGTACCTTCTCAGGCAGCCAGAAGTTGGCGGTGAGGCGGTTCCACACCTCCAGGTCTTTGTCGTCCTGGATGCGGTTCCAGTTGATGGCTTCCACCAGGTTGGGCAGCAGGGAGGGTTCGTTCAGTGGGGGGATAGACATGGGGCGAATGAATCCATAAAAAGTTGCAATAAAGAAAACCCGGCACAAGCGATTTACGGCAGCTTGTGCAGCCACTCCTGCGTGGCAAATTTGCTGCGCGCCAGCGCCTGGGCTGCGGCCATCTCCGCCTCGGTGATGTAACCCATCTGGCCGCCGTAGAGATGGATGAAGGTCTGCTTCATGCACTCAATGATGTCGGCGCGTGGCAGGCCCGTCTGACTGCGCAGGGGATCTACGCGCTTGACGGCGCTGGTCGTGCCTTTGTCGCTGAGTTTTTCGCGGCCAATGCGCAATACCTCGGTCATTTTCTGGGCATCCATGTCGTAGGCCATGGTGACGTGGTGCAGCACCGTATGGCCGCTGCGAAAACGCTTTTGCGCCGCGCCGCCGATCTTTCCGTGCTCGCTGCTGATGTCGTTCAGGGGCTTGTAAAACGCCTCCACGCCCAGGGATTTGAGCGCCTGCAGCACCCAGTCGTCCAAAAAAGCATAAGAGTCGGCAATGCTCAGCTCCGAGACAAGGGCCTCGGGCGCGTAGAGCGAGTAGGTGATGCTGTTGCCTGCCTCGATGAACATGGCGCCGCCGCCAGTGATGCGGCGCACCACGGTGGCGCCGTGACGCCGGGCGGCCTCCACATCCACCTCGTTGCGCAGCGACTGGAACACGCCCAGCACAACGGCGGTGCTGTCCCACTCCCAAATACGCAAGGTGGGCGGGCGGCGGCCTGCGGCCACTTCCTGGCTGAGCACTTCGTCCAATGCGGCGTGCAAGTAAGGGGAGACAGCCGTGTCGTGCACGATTTCCCATTCGTAATCGCGCCAGGTTTTGGCCACGCCCAGCGCGCGGCGCACGGCGATGCCCACGGCCTCGGGGCTGAAGCCAAACAGCGCAGCGCCTTCGGGCAAGGCCGCGCGCACCGCAGCGGCCAGTTGCTCGGTGCCAGCCTCGGCGCTTTGGCCGTTGAGCGAAACGCTGATGGCCTCCAGCGCATCTTCGGGGTCGAGGAAAAAGTCGCCCGTGACCTGCACGTTCTGCAAGCGACCGTCCTGCACCTGCAAATCGACTACGACCAGCTTGCCGCCGGGCACTTTGTATTCGCCATGAAATGCGTTCATGAATGTCACCTTTGAAGGGAGATCTAGGATGTGCCATCAAATCGCCATGCACAGCACTCGCCCCGGCTCGGGATGGGCTGCGAGGCGCAAAGCGCGGCCGATCCCGGAGATAAGCGCAGCGCGAAGATTTTGATGACACGCCCTCAAGAATGAATCCTTGCGAAACCCCGCCTGCGGCGCAGCCAGCGCCAGAGAGGATTCACGCGGCCCGGATTGCACCATGTTTTGCTCCAAAGCGTGGCGAAGGCCGCCAGCCTTGGCTTGCCGGGGCGCGGGTTTATCCAAAGGCGCGGTGCTGCGGGCCAGCCGGGCTGGCAGACATGGCCTATCTGCCACCTTTGTTTTCCTTGCCGAGCGGGACATCGAACAATGCGCCTGGCCAAAACAAAACAAAGTAAAACCCGGCCACTCCTTGCACTGTGCCGGGTTTTCCTGCATGGGCCTGTCGCCAAGCGCCAGAAGATGGGGTACCAGGGCTATGCAGGCTTGCCCAGGCGTTTGTCCAGCGCGTCGTTGAGCGCATGGTTCAACTGCGCCAGCGTCAAGGGCGCGGATGCCGGATCGATGGCGTGGCGCAAGGCTTCATTGATGAGCGTTTGGTAGCCCGATGCGCTGGCGGCGGCCTTTTGGCGGAAAGCTTCGAGCACATCTGCGTCGATCATGATGGTGATGCGCTGCTTGCCTTGGGCCTGACTGGCGGCCTTTTGCTGCAAGCGGCGCAGGTGCGGCACATCTTTGGCTCGGCGGGCGGTGGAGAAGTCGTATTCAGCTTGCATATTGCTTGCGCTCCTTGGCAGTGGGTTTGCGTGCAGAGATGATGCGGGGCACATCGCCGCGCATGGTATAGACCACTACCAGCAGCGATCCCCAGGCGCTCATGCCCAGCAACACGTTGCGCTGCTCGCCTATGGCGTCGCGGTCTTCGCGCACCAGCGCCATGTCATCGAGCAGGCAGATGGCTGCCTCATCGAAGTCCACGCCATGCTTGCGCAGGTTGACTGCCGCCTTGTCCGGATCGAAGGTGTAGTCCATCGGCGCATTATGCATATTTCATGCACATTGGCAGCGACCAAGCCGATACCAGGACGCACAGCGGCGCGCGACACCATCACATCCCGAGGGCGCCGCGCTATTCCCCTCTCTGCCGCCCCGCCAATCAAATTACAAATCAATAAGAAACGAAATACCCTTGCTATGGCTTTATATGCATAAATCAATATTTATTATGATATGTAATATATGCCTGCAAGGTTTTTCCTGGCTGGCCTTGGCCAGCGGGCGAATGCCGCCACAATCGCGCTCTCCCTGCCGCTTGCAACGATCCCATCCCCGCCATGGCGCACTTTTTCATCCATCGCCCCGTTTTTGCCTGGGTTCTGGCGATTTTCATCACTCTGGCGGGGGCGTTGTCGCTGCGCTGGCTGCCGCTGGAGCAGTACCCGGATATTGCGCCGCCGCAGATATCGGTGGTGGCACGCTACTTCGGCGCCTCGGCCGAGACGGTGCACGACTCGGTCACTCAGGTAATTGAGCAGCAATTGCGCGGCCTCAAGGGGATGATGTACGTGCACTCCTCGGCCGATTCTTCCGGCGCCTCGCGCACGGCCATCACTTTTGAGCCGGGCACGGATATCGACATGGCGCTGGTGCAAGTGCAAAACGCCTTGCAGCGCGCCGAAGCGCAACTGCCCCAGGCGGTGCGCAACTACGGCTTGCAGGTCACCCAGGGCGGGCAGGATAGCCTGGTGACGTGGATGTTCGTGGCCCAGGAGGATGTGCCCCGCGTTGCCATCACGGATTACCTCTCCAGCCACGTGGTGGACGCGCTGGCGCGCATCGAGGGCGTGGCCGAAGTGGCGCTGTACGGCAGCCCTTACGCCATGCGCATCTGGCTGGATCCGCACAAGCTGGCGGCCTACCAGCTCATGCCCTCGGATGTCAGCCGCGCCATCGAGCAGCAAAACACGCAGGTGGCCGCCGGGCAATTGGGGCAACTGCCCGCCGTGCCGGGGCAAATGCTCAATGCGCCGGTGCAGGCGCGCGGGCGTTTGCAGACGGTGGCGCAGTTTGAAGCCATCATCCTCAAAAGCCAGGCATCGGGCGCGCTAGTGCGCATCAAGGATGTGGCGCGGGTCGAGCTGGCCGAGGAAAACGCTGGCGTGCGCGGCCAGCTCAACGGCCGCGACGCGGGCACGGTGGCCATCGTGCTGGCCGATGGCGCCAACGCGCTGGAGGTGGCCGCGGCCGTGGAGGCGCGCATCCGCGCGCTGGAGCCGGGCTTTCCCTATGGCATGAAGGCGCAAACCAGCCAGGACAGCACGCCCTTTGTGCGCGCCTCGCTCAACGAGGTGCTGAAAACCTTGCTCGAAGCCATCGCCCTGGTGGTGGCGGTGATGTATCTGTTCCTGCAAAGCTGGCGCGCCACGCTCATCCCCGCCATTGCGGTGCCGGTGGTGCTGATGGGCACGCTGGGCGTGCTGGCCGCGCTGGGTTACTCCATCAACATGCTGACCATGTTTGCCATGGTGCTGGCCATCGGCTTGCTGGTGGACGATGCCATCGTGGTGGTGGAAAACGTCGAGCGCGTCATGCACGAGCAAGGCGTGGATGCGCGCACGGCCACCGAGCAATCCATGCGCGAAATCTCCCCCGCGCTGGTAGGCGTGGGCACCGTGCTTTCGGTGGTGTTTGTGCCCATGGCGTTTTTTCCCGGCGCCACGGGGGTGATTTACCGCCAGTTCTCCATCACGCTGGTGGCCGCGATGGGCTTTTCGGTGCTGGTGGCGCTCACCCTCTCGCCCGCCATGTGCGCGCAGTTGCTGCGCCCCAAAGCGCACCCAGACCCTGCGGGCCGGGGCATGCGCGGCGGGCTGCTGCGGCGCGCACTGGCGGCCTTCAACCGGGGCTTTGCCTGGCTTGGCCAGCACTACGCCCGCACCGTGCAGGCGCTGCTGCCCCGCCACGGCTGGATGCTGCTGGCCTTCGCAGGCGTGCTGGCGCTGTGCGCTGTGCTGCTGGCCCGCTTGCCCACGTCTTTTTTGCCGGAAGAAGACCAGGGCTTTCTCACCGTGCGCGTGACCATGCCGCCAGGCAGCACCAACGAGCGCACCCAGCACGTGGTGGGCGAAATCGCCCACTACCTGCGCCAGCAGCCCGAAATCGCCACCGTGCACACGCTCACCGGCCTGGGCGGCAACCAGGGCGCGGGCTTGCTCAACGTGCGCCTGACGCCCTGGGAGCAACGCCCCGGCGCGCAACACTCCGCCGCCGCGCTGGCCAGCCGCATCGGCCGCGCCCTGCGCAACCGCAGCGATGCGCGCGTCTTCGTCAGCCTGCCCTCGGTGGTGCGCGGGCTGGGCTCGGCGGGCGGGCTGAGCTTTGTCATCAAAGACATGCACGGCGCAGGCTACGCGGCGCTGATGGCGGCCAAAGACCAATTCGTCGCGCTGGCGGCGCGCAACCCGCAATTGCGCAGCGTGCGCATCGTCAACCAGGAGCCGCGCAGCCAATTGACGGTGGAGATCGACGACGCCCAGGCCGCCGCCCACGGCATCGACGCCGCTGCCATCAACGCCTTGCTGGACCAGGCGCTGGGCGGCCAGTACGTCAATGACTTTGTGCTGGGCGGGCGCATCAAACGCGTCTATGTGCAAGCCGACGCCCCCTTTCGCATGCAGCCGCAGGACATCGGGCAATGGCAGGTGCGCAACCGCCACGGGCAGATGATCGTCCTCTCCGCCTTCAGCCGCGTGCGCTGGGACAGCGCGCCGCCGCAACTGCTGCGCTTTAACGGCAGCCCGATGGTGGAAGTGCAGGCCAATGCAGGCGATGGCGTCAGCTCCGGCCAGGCCATGCAGGCGGTGCAGGCCATCATGGCGCAATTGCCCGCAGGCTTTGAGCTGGAGTGGACGGGCGCCTCCCTGCAAGAAGTGCGCGCGGGCGCGCAGGCGCCGCTGCTGTATGCGCTCTCCATCGTCTGCGTGTTTTTATGCCTGGCCGCCCTGTACGAGAGCTGGAGCGTGCCGCTGGCCGTCCTCCTCAGCGCCGCGCTGGGCCTGCTGGGCGCGCTGGCGGCCACCGCCTGGCGCGGGCTGGATAACGATGTGTTCTTCCAGGTTGGGCTGCTGGTCACCATCGGCCTGGCGGCCAAAAACGCCATCCTCATCGTCGAATTCGCCCTGCAATGGCAGCGGCGCGGCCACAGCGCCGCCCAGGCCGTGCGGGAAGCCGCGCGCTTGCGCCTGCGCCCCATCGTCATGACCTCGCTGGCCTTTGGCCTGGGCGTGCTGCCCCTGGCGCTGGCCTCGGGCGCAGGCGCGGCCGGGCGCATCGCCATTGGCACGGCGGTGCTCGGCGGCGCGCTGCTCTCCACCGTGCTGGGTTTGTTGTTCGTGCCCGTGTTCTTCGTATGGGTGCGCAAGCTGGCGCGCGGCGCATGACATGTAAAAAATCCGAAAACCTGTTTTGATTACATGTAATAGCCCTACAATCCCCCGCATGGAACGCAAATCTTCTGCCTACTACCAGCGCCTGCACCGTCAGCGCCTGCGTGAGAAAGGCCTGGTGAAAAAGGAGCTGTGGGTTTTGCCCGAATATGCGCAAGACCTGCTCGCGGTAGAAAAACGCATGCGCCAGCCGCGTGGCGCGCTCACATTCAACGAGGAGAGCATGATGGGCAGCACAACCCCCTGGACGATCGACACCTTGCACCAGGCGCTTGCCAGCGCCGAGCTGTTTGCCGGCGGCAGCGCCACGCTGGAGCGGCTCGAAGGCGCTGACGCCAGCCTGCTGCTGACCATGCACGGCTATGGCGATTTGCCGCTGTTTCTGGCCGTGGCGGGCGGACAAATCGTCATCGAAGCCTACCTGTGGCCCGCCAGCCAAATTCAAGACCAGGCGCGCTTTAACGAGCAGGCGCTGCGCATGCAAAAGGTCTTTCCCCTCTCCACCATCGGGCTGGAGAGCTTTGCCAACGGCGAAAGCGCCTACATCGCTTTTGGCGCTTTAAGCGCCGCCTCCACCCTGGCCAACGTGCTCTACGAAATCGAAACCCTCTCGGACAACGTCATCCAGATGACCGAAGCCTTCGAGCCGCTGCTGAGCGCCGCTGCCGCCGATTAACCCCGCCCCTGAAGGAGGACATCCCCATGACCGTATGGAGCAAACTCATCACCGCCCTGCGTGGCGGCGCCCACGAAGCGGGCGAAGCCCTGATCGACAGCCAGGCCCTGCGCATTCTTGACCAGGAAATCCGCGATGCCGACGCCGACTTGCGCAAGAGCAAAGAGGCCCTGGCCGAAATCATCGCCAAGGAAAAACTCGCCCGTGGCAAGCTGGAGCAGGCCGCACAGAAAATCGCCGAGTACGAAGGCTACGCCGTCAAGGCGCTGGAAGCGGGCGACGAGCCGCTTGCGCTGGATGTCGCCGCCAAAATCGCCGCGCTGGAAGCCGCCCAGGGCGAAGACCAGGCCCAGGCCGGGCAGTTTGCCCACAGTGCCAGCCAATTGCGCCAGGCCATCGCCCAGGCCGAGGCGCACATCCGCCGCCTCAAGCAACAGGCCGACACCGTCAAGGCCACCGAAAACGTGCAGCGCGCCCAGGCCACCGTGGCCGAGCGTTACAGCGGCGGGCAATCGCGCGTGCAAACGGCGCTGGATTCGCTCGAGCGCATCAAGCAAAAACAGGCCGAGCGCGGCGCGCGCCTGCAAGCGGCCGCCGAGCTGGCGCAGGAAAATGCCGAGGACGCCCTGCAAGCGCGCCTGCGCAGCGCGGGCATTACGCCCGAGGCGCAAAGCGCCAGCGCCGTGCTGGAGCGACTCAAGGCCCGCCAGAACAGCCCCCACGGCGCGGGCGATGCCCCGGCCTGAAGCGCCATCCCAAATTACATTTCAAAGGAAAAACAACTTATTACCCATCATGCCAAAACAAGGCAGTTATTTTTCCTATTGAAATGTAATTTTACGATACCAACCCATCCCCCCGTCCAAAGGCTTCGCCATGCACAGCTTTTTGCAGATCGTCACCAGCTTCCCCACCGTGGTCTTCAGCATCCTGCTGGCCGTGGTCGTGCTGTATTGGCTGGTCGTGGCCCTGGGCCTGCTGGAAACCGAAGTGCTCGACAGCCTGTTCTTTGACGCCGACGGGCTGGACGGCGCCGATGCCGGCGCGCTGGCGGGCCTGCTCTCGCGCCTGGGGCTGGGCGGCGTGCCGCTGACCGTCATTCTCAGCCTCATCGTGCTCTTTGGCTGGCTGGCGAGCTACTTTGCCGTGCTGATTGCGCTGCCGCTGCTGGGCCATCCGGCCGTGCATTTCGCGCTGGGCGCAGCGGTGTTTGCCGGCGCGGGCCTGGCCGCCATCGTGCTGACCAGCCTGGCGCTCAAGCCCGTGCGCGCGCTGCTGCGCAAAGTGCCGCAGGAAGCGCCCAAAACCGTGCTGGGCCGCGTGGGCGTGGTGCGCAGCGCCAGCGTCAACGCCCAGAGCGGCTATGCCACCGTGGACGACGGCGGCGCGGGCCTGGTGCTGCAAATCCGCACCCATGGCAATGAGCTGCCGCGCGGCAGCCGCGTGGTGCTGATCGAGGCGCTGCCCGAGCAGCGCGCCTGGCGCGTCGTTTCCGAAGAAGAATTCCACACCGGCGCGCCGCAATAACCCGCCCTGCGCCGCCCCCCTTTCCTTTCACACACCACACACCCTTGGGAGAACACCGATGAACTTGGCCTGGATCATGCCCCTGCTGCTGGGCATTGGCGTCGTCGTCGTCATCGTCGTCGCCTTGCTGGCGATGTTCAAAGCCTTCTACGTCAAAGTGCCGCAAGGCACGGCGCTCATCATCAACGACATGAGCTCCACGCCCAAGGTCAAGTTCACCGGCGGCCTGGTCTATCCGGTGATCCACAAAAAGGAGTTCATGAAAATCTCCCTCATCACGCTGGAGGTGGACCGCCGCGGCAAGGAAGGGCTGATCTGCAAGGACAACATGCGCGCCGACATCACCGTGGCCTTTTACCTGCGCGTCAACGAAACGCCCGAGGACGTGCTCAAGGTCGCCAAATCCATCGGCGTCGATCGCGCCTCGGACAAGGCCGCCGTCAACGAGCTGTTCAACGCCAAGTTCTCCGAGGCCCTCAAGACCGTGGGCAAGCAAATCGAGTTCGTCAAACTGTTCGAGAACCGCCAGGAATTCCGCGACCGCATCGTGCAAGTCATCGGCGAAGACCTCAACGGCTACGCGCTCGAAGATGTGGCCATCGACTACCTGGAGCAAACCCCCAAGGCTGCGCTGGACCCCAACAACATTCTGGACGCCGAAGGCATCCGCAAGATCACCGAGCTGACGGCGGCGCAAAACGTGGTGACCAACGAACTCGAACGCAACGAGGAAATGGCCATCACCAAGAAGAACGTCGAAACCAAGGAAGCCCTGCTGGCGCTGGAGCGCCAGCAGGCCGACGCCGAAGCGCGCCAAAAGCGCGAAATCGCCACCATCCAGGCGCGCGAGGAAGCCGAAACCCGCAAAGTGCAGGAGGAGGAGCGCCTCAAGGCCGAGCAGGCCCGCATCGCCACGCAGGAGCAGGTGGACATCCGCGAGGAAAACCGCCTGCGCGAAGTGGAAGTGGCCCAGCAAAACCGCCAGAGGGCCGTGGTCATCGAGGCGGAAAAAGTCACCCGCGCGCGCGATCTGGAAATCGTCTCGCGCGAGCGCGAAGTGGAGCTGCAACGCATCGAGAAGGAAAAAGCCCTCGAAGTGGAAAAAGCCCACATCGCCAACGTCGTGCGCGAGCGCGTGGCGGTGGAAAAAACCGTCGCCCAGGAAGAAGAGCGCATCAAGGAAGTGCGCCAGGTCTCCGAGGCCGACCGCCTCAAGCAAGTGGCCGTGCTGCAAGCCCAGGCCGAGGCCGAGGAAGCCCTGGTCAAGCAAGTGAAAAAGGCCGAGGCCGACGAGGCCGCCTCACGCCACAAGGCCGTGGAAATCACCGTCGTCGCCCAGGCCGAACTGGAAGCGGCCACGCAGCAGGCCGAAGCCAAGAAGCGCCTGGCCGAAGGCGTGCAGGCCGAGCGCGCCGCCCCCGGCCTGGCCGATGCCCGCGTGCGCGAAGTGGCCGCCGCCGCGCTGGAAAAAGAGGGCCTGGCGCAAGCCAAAGTCACCACCGAACAGCTCATGGCCGAGGCCAAGGGCCTGGAAGAAAAGGGCCTGGCCGAGGCGCGCGTGATCGACGCCAAGGCCGATGCGGTCGAGAAGCAGGGCCTGGCCGAAGCCAAGGTCGAAGCCGAAAAACTCATCGCCATCGCCAAGGGCGAGCAGGAGCAGGGCCTGGCGCGCGCCAAAGTCACCAGCGAAGTGGGCAATGCCGAGGCCGCCGTGCTGCTGGAAAAACTCATGGCCGAAGCCAAGGGTCTGGCCGAGAAATTCGCCACCCTGGGCCAACTGGGCGACACCGCCCGCGCGCACGAGGAATTTCGCATGCAACTGGAAAAAAGCTTCGAGCAAGCCATTGCCGGCATCGAGGCCAGCAAGCACATCGCGCGCGAGCAGGCCGAGGTGCTGTCCTCGGCGCTGTCCAAAGCCAACATCGACATCGTTGGCGGCGAAGGCGCGTTTTTCGACAAATTCGCCAGTGGCCTGTCCATGGGCAAATTCCTCGAAGGCGCGGCGGGCAAAAGCCCCATCGTCAACGACTTGCTGCAAAAATTCATCAGTGGCGGCAAGGGCGCAGACGCCAGCCAGACCAGCAGCCAGGCCGCAAGCGCGCTGCAACGCCTGCTGGACGCCACCCCGCCCGGCATGTCCGGTAATGACCCCAATCCCCCGTCCGCATGAACAGCCAAACCCTGCTGCTGATCGCCCTGGGCGCAGCCCTGCTGGCAAGCTGGGGCTGGGTCATCCTGCTGGCCATGCGCCGGGGCACTGGCTGGGGGGCGGTGGCGATTTTTTTCTCGCCCATCGTGGCCCTCTCGCTGCTGGTGCGCCAACCGCAAACGGCCTGGAAAGCGGCTGTGCTGCACCTGCTCGCCTTTGCCTGTTTCTGGGCGCTGGCCATCCACATGCTGGCCGAAGTGGGCCGCGACTTTGCGCGCATGCAACCTTCCTTGCTGGCCGCCGCGCGTGAACGCTGCACCAGACACGCCGCTGCCGCCAGCGCCACCGCAAAGGCGTGCCTGGATACCATCGAGCGCAACCAGCCCGACTGCACCCGGCAGGCCCCGCACTACTGGCCCCGAAGCGGCGATCTGACGCTGATTGACGAAGCCACCCAACGCTACACCGCCTGCCTGCTGCACCAGGCGCTACCCGCCATGCCTGCACCGTAACCCGCCCCACGCCATGCCCCCACACACGCCCAACCAAAAAGCGGTGATGGATATCACCGCGCAACTGCGCGCTGGCGCGGCCTGCGTGTATCTGCCGCTGGAACTCCAGCGCGACAGCCTTTGGCCGCGCTGGGGCGTGGAAATCCTGCTGCCCGTCCTGGCGATTTTTGCGCTGGATCGCTGGGGCATCGCCTGGACTTTGGCCATTGCCGTCGCTGCGACCGTGCCGTTGGCGCTGTTGACGCGCCGCCTGCATCGCCGCCAGCTTGCCAACGCCTCCATCCGCCGCCCCAACGCCCGCCATCCGGGTTGGCGCATGGAGTTCGCCCCTGCTCGCCTTTACCCCATCGGGCAGCCCCAAACGGCAATCCTCCAGGGACTGGATGCCGCCTGGAGCCTTGGCTGCTACCAGGTAGGCATGGGCTTTCGCATCGAACTGCGCCACCAAGACCGCGGCCCCGTTGCCCTGCTGTGCACCGTGCTGCAAGATGCAGCAGACCCGCAAGCGGCTGCGGCATTGCCGCCTTTGACCGATACGCTGGTCGATCAACTGGCCGCCCGCCTGGGCGTGCGCCGCTCGGGCGGGCGACTTGCGTCTGCTGCAAATCCGAAGCTTGGGCGCTGCACCCAGCCCCCTCTCCCGCCATCACCGACACCACCGCGCCATGTCCATGCCATCTCGCCCATCTCAATCGCCTAATCTTTCGCCCTGGGCCACAGGAGCCATTGCCCTGGCAGTGGCCATCGCCGCCATTGGGGCTTACCACTTTCTGCTGCGCCAGTCCGAACGCGAAGCGGCAATGGAGACGGTGCGCGAAGCTGCCGCCGCCATGCAGGCGCAAAAAGAGCAGGAGCAAACCCAAGCCGTTGCCCAGGCCCTGCGCGAAGAGCGCTTGCGGCAAGGCTTTCTCATTGCCGCCGCCCTGCGCACCTGGATTGCCGAATACCTCGCCACCCAGGGCAGGCTGCCCCAAAGCCTGGACGAACTGCGCTTTGATCTGCCCTACGACCACGTTTTGCAATCGCTGGAAATCGGCCCCGGCGGCGCCATCGTCATGCGCTTTTTGCCCCAATTGGGCCTGGATGGCACCGTCACCCTCACGCCCAATGCCAACTTGGCCAGCGGCATGATCCGCAACTGGGATTGCGTCAGCGCCGATTTCGACTTCATCTCCCGCGCCATGCCTGGTTGCATCCATATCGGCAGCCGCTGACAAAATACATATCAAAAGAAAATTCACTCCACACCCATCATGCCAAAATAACGCAATTATTTTTCCTTTGATTTAGAAAACTATTCACCCCCTTGCCCGAGCATCTCGGAAGAAAACCCATCTGCCATGCCGCCCATCCCGTTTTTCAGCACGCTGAAAGAAAAGCTGTTTCCCAGCCCGCTCACATTCCAGACGGAAACCATTACCAACGAATGGTTCCGGGCACATTTTTTTTACGCCGCCGATCTGATTCACGACTGGCTCAAACAGGATATTGATTTACCCGCAGCCAAAATGCTCAATTTCGGCTGCGGCGATGGCATCAGCGATTTGGCGCTGATGCTGCGCCACGGCGCCACCCAAATCCACGGCATCGATATTCGCCGCGAATATGAAAAACTCCCCGGCATTGCGCGCGAGCAAATCCAGCTCAAACGGCTGCCGCCGGGGCTGAGCTTTGAAACCATCCAGCCCGCCGCCCCCCTGGCGCCCCGGCACCAGGCCGTGGACGTCATCATGAGCTGGTCCACCTTCGAACACGTGCAGCGCGACCAGCTCAGCCCCATTGCGAAAGACCTGTTCGAATGCCTGCGCCCCGGCGGGCTGTTTTTCCTGCAAATCGAGCCGCTGTACTACTCCGCCTGGGGTTCACA
>JAUMYU010000058.1 GCA_030528485.1 Comamonadaceae bacterium | reverse complement strand
CGCCCTGCCCGCCAGCGTGCTGCCGCGCTTTGCCACGCTCAGCAACCAGGGCGATGGCCGCGCCAAAGCCATCAACCGCCAACTGCTGGCGCTGACCCAGCCGCCGCTGCCCGATGCCACCGCACTGCTGGCCGGGCTGGATTGGCTGCAAACGCTGGATTTGCGCGCGCAGGCGGCACGCATCACGCAGCCCACACTGCTCATTCACGGCGGGCAAGACGGCCTGATGCCCCTGGCCGCCGCCCAATGGCTGGCCGAGCATCTGCCGCAGGCCGAGCTGCTGACCCTGCCCGATGCCGCGCACGCCCCTTTCTTGCACGACCCCGCCCTGTGCGCCGCCGCGCTGGTGCGCTGGGCCAGTGCCGCGAACCCCTGACATGAAGCCACCATCCGCTGCCATCGACGCCGCATCCGCCCCCGGGTCTGCACCCGGCACTGCCACGCCAGCCGCTACGCCTGCTGCGGCATCCGCCGGGGCCGTCGATGCCACGCGCCCAGCCCCTGCGCACATCCGCGCCGCTTTTGACCGCGCCGCCGCCAGCTACGACGCCGCCGCGCAAGTGCAGCGCCAGGCCGTGCAGGGCTTGCTGGCGCAGTTGCAAAGCTATGTGCAAACCACAGCCGGGCCGGTGGCTGGCCCCGTGCTGGATGCGGGCAGCGGCACGGGCTATGCCCTGCCTTTGCTGGATGCGTACTTGACTGCGCATGCGTCCCCTTCGGCCCCCCACTTGCTGGCGCTGGACGCCGCACCGGCCATGTGCCAGCGCAGCCAGCAAGTGTTGGCCGGCGGCACGCAGCGTGGCGCCAGCATCTGCGCTGATTTGCACGCCCTGCCTTTGGCGGCGGGCAGCGTG
Source organism: Comamonadaceae bacterium (assembly GCA_030528485.1). Taxonomy (GTDB): domain Bacteria; phylum Pseudomonadota; class Gammaproteobacteria; order Burkholderiales; family Burkholderiaceae_C; genus Lampropedia. The sequence goes on along the minus strand of JAUMYU010000058.1, from coordinate 16,128 downwards.
GGGCTGTATTGGTCGAGTCTCGCGTGGCAGTGGTGCCATGCGCCCACGGTGGCGGCCCAGGCGCTGCGCGTGCTGCGCCCCGGCGGCGTGCTGGCCGTGGCGACGCTCGGCCCCGGCACGCTGGGCGAATTGGCGCAAGCCTTTGCCGCCGTTGATGCGCACCGCCATGTGCTGCGCTTTGAGAATGAAGCGAGTTTGCGCGCCGCCCTCACCACCGCAGGCTGGGTGGATGTGCGCGTGCAGCGCGCCACCCTCACCGCGCACTACCCCAACGTGCGCGCCGTGCTGCACGCCCTCAAGGCCGTGGGCGCCAACCGCGTAGGGCCGGGCGCGCGCACCACGCCGCTGGGCCGCGCAGGCTGGGCGCGGCTGGAGCAAGCCTACGAACGCCTGCGCACCGCGCAGGGCCTGCCTTTGAGCTACCAGGTGATCTATCTGCTGGCGCGCGCCCCTGCATCCACGTCTGACGCCATACCTGCCCCCACTTCTGCTTGACCTGATCCATGACTGCCCCCCACGCCTACTTCATCGCCGGCACCGACACCGGCATTGGCAAAACCTTTGCCACCGCCCTGCTGCTGCGCACGGCCCATCTGGCGGGCCTGCGCGCCGTGGGCATGAAGCCCGTGGCCGCCGGGGTGGACGCCCACGGCAGCAACAAAGGCCAGAACGAAGACGTGCAAGCCCTGATCGCCGCCAGCAATGTGGCGATGAGCGATGCCCTGCGCGCAGACGTGAACCCCTTTCTGTACCAGGCAGCGGTTTCGCCCCACATCGCCGCGCGCGAGGAGGGCCGCCCGGTCGATCTGGCCGTGATCGCCGCCGCCCGCCAGCGCCTGGCCGCGCAAGCCGATGTGCTGTTGGTCGAAGGCGTGGGCGGCTGGCGCGCGCCTTTGTCCGACACGCTCGACAGCGCCGATCTGGCCTGCGCCCTGCAAACGCCGCCCCTGCCCGTGATTCTGGTGGTGGGCCTGCGCCTAGGCTGTTTGAACCACGCCCTGCTCACGGCCGAGGCCATTGCCGCGCGCGGCCTGCCGCTGGCCGGCTGGCTGGGCAATGCCATCGACCCCGCCATGCAACGCCAGGCCGACAACGTGCAGTATCTGCAAACGCAGTTGCAGCAGGGCTTTAGCGCGCCCTGCCTGGGACTATTACCACACGCGCCTGAAATTGCAGACCTGCCCGGCCAAGCCGATCAGGCAGACGCTGCGCGCGATGCGCCCCATGCACTCGACGCCCTGGCCCAGCGCCTGCTGCCCAGCTTGCGCCTGCCGTGGCTTGCGGCCCGCGCATGAAAAGGATGCGTTTCCGGCTTATTTTATAAATCAATAGGAAAAATAATCACCTTGTTTAGGCATGATGGTATTGAAGTGATATTTCCTATGATATGTAATATTGATAATTCCGGGCAGGGCGGTCAGCTTGCCGGGCGCGCCTGCCAAACGTATTTGCCAAACGTCCGTGTCAACCGCCCACATCAACCACAGCCGCTGCCCAGCTCGTGCGCATTGGCTGGTTCCTGGCACCCTTGCAGCCCGTCCTGCCGGGGGCCGAAAAGGATGGCGCCCATGTGCCACAGGTACAGCGCAAACGCCAGGCACCAGGCCAGGCCCGAGGCCATCAGCCAGTGCACGAAATGCTCCGCCCCCGCAGGCATGCCCGCCCAGGCGCGCAGCAGGGCCGAGAGCAGCAGCGCCAACGCCGCCAGCGGCGCCCATACACGCTGGTCAAGCCAATGGCCGCAATGCTGGCGTCCGGCAATGCACATCACCACCAGAATGGACAGGCCCATCGTGCCAATCGTCAGCAAATGCCGCCCGGCCGCTGGCGTCAGCGGCGCCCAGGGCGCTTGCAGCCACGTCAGCCCCATCAAGGCATAGCCCAGCGCCAGCATCCAGTAGCAGGCATACAGGCCCAAAGCCCAGCGGTTGAACAGCGGGCGGCCAATATGCCAATCGTTGAGCAGCCCCAGCACCGCCGCAGCCGCCGCCAGGGCGCACCAGCCCGTCACGCCCTCGGGCGCGCCGAAAAACTCCAGCGCGCTGCACAAGGCGATGGTGAAGATGGCGAAATTGCGCCGGGGCGGGCGGGCCAGATACACAGCCGCGCCCGGCAAAGGCGGGTGCAGCACCCCAGCCTCCATGCGGCTGTTGACGATGCGCATGGAAATGCGGCTGGCCGCCACCACCGTCAGCGCCATCAGCGCGCCCACGGCGGCGTTCAGCCAGCGCAAAGCCTCGCCCTGCGTGAACAGCGCCCACAAAAAACCCGCCTGCAAGCCTGCCAGCGCCAGCAGCGCGTAGAGAAAGGCCAGATGCCGCCGCCCGGCTGTGCTGAACAAGCGCGGCGTCACCAGCGCCACCAGCAAGGTAAAAAATGCCGCATGGGCCAGCGCCATCAGCCCCACGCTGAGCGCCAGAGGCAGGGCAGGCGCAAGCAGCCAGACGAGACGGGCGGCCAGCCAGCACAGGCACAACCAGGCCAGCGCGCGGCGGCCTATTGGCGCGCTTTGGGTGAATTCGGGCACCGCCACAAGCAAAAAACCCGCCACCGCCGCCATGCCAAAGCCAAAAACCAGCTCATGCGCATGCCAGACGATAGGCCCCCCGGGCATCAGCGCCAGCCACTGGGCCACCTGCGGCTGGCCGCCGTAAAACAGCAGCCAGGGCACCATGCACAGCAGCGCGCTGATGGCGGTGAGCAGAAAAAAAGGCCGCAGCCCGCACATCATCACGGGCTGGGCCAGCAGTGTTTGCCAAAGGCGAAAGGTAGGCATGGCGGTGGAAATGGAGCGTGGAGGCAAGGGCCTGTTCATGATCTTTGCCGGGCGGACAAACCTTTGAGCGGGCCGGCGGGGGGCATCAGCGCCAGCGGCTGCCTGCCTGTCGCCGCGCTGGCATGCGCTGCCAACGCACCGGGCATCAGGCTTTGGGCGTGCGGCGAAACAACTTTTGTGCGCCGGTGACGACGGCCACGATCAAGACGCCAGCGATCACGCCAATGAGGGCGTTGCCCAAGGTGTTGATGAGGGCGTTGGCCGGGTTGCCGGTGAGCAGGGCGCTGACGTGCTCGACAGCGTGGTGCAGGGCAGGCGCGCCATGCACCAGGATGCCGCCGCCGACCATGAACATGGCAGCCATGCCGACGATGGAAAGCGTTTTCATCAGCCAAGGGGCGGCCCACAAAATGGCCTGGCCCAGGCCGCGGCGCAGGGCGTCGCGCTGGCGCGCCAGCCACAGGCCCAGGTCGTCGAGCTTGACGATGCAGGCCACCAGCCCATAGACGGCGACCGTCATCAGCACCGCCAGCAGCAGCAGGACGACGGCTTGCTGGGCGAAGGGCTTGCCATCGACCACGCCCAGCACAATGGCCATGATTTCGGCGGAGAGGATGAAGTCGGTGCGCACGGCGCCTTTGATTTTGGCGGCTTCGTCCAGAGGCGCTTCATGCGCCGCCTCTGCATGCCCTTGCTCAGCGTGGGGCAGGAGTTTGTGCAGGATTTTTTCCGCGCCTTCAAAGCATAGAAACGCGCCGCCAATCATCAACAGCGGCGTGACGAGTTTGGGCGCAAACGCGCTGATCAACAAAGCCAGGGGCGCCAAAATGGCCTTGTTGATGAAAGAGCCTTTGGCCACGGCCCAGACGACGGGCAGCTCGCGCGCAGAGGCCACGCCAGTGACCTGCTGGGCATTGAGGGCCAAATCGTCGCCCAGCACGCCGGCCGATTTCTGGGCGGCCACCTTTGTCAGGACGGCCACATCGTCGGACATGGCGGCGCCTTTGCGGGCGGCCACTTTGGTCATCACGGCCACGTCGTCCAGCACGGTGGCGATGTCGTCGAGCAAGGCCAGCAAGCCTGCAAATGCCATGGGAAGCCTTTTGCGATTGATTTAGACTGGCGCGATCATAGGTGAAATGGATGGAGGCCAAATGGGCAATCGGCTCAGTGCAATTACGACGCGTACGGGCGATGACGGAACGACGGGGCTGGGCGATAACACGCGGCTGTCCAAGGCGTCGCAGCGCATCGCGGCCATTGGCGATGTGGATGAGCTCAACTCCCATATCGGCTTGCTGTTGTGCGAGCCGCTGCCAGGCGATGTGCGGCAGCAATTGGTGAATATCCAGCACCAGCTTTTCGATCTGGGCGGAGAGCTGTCGATGCCGGGCTTTGCCTTGTTGAAAGAGCAGGCGTTGCAGGATTTGGAGGCGGCTTTGCAGACCTACAACCAGCAGTTGCCCCGGCTCAAGGAGTTCATCCTGCCGGCGGGCAGCCGCGCGGCGTGCCTGGCCCATGTGTGCCGCACGGTGGCGCGCCGCGCCGAGCGGTCGGTGGTGGCGCTACAGGCGCAAGAGGCGATGAATCCCGGCCCGCGCCAGTATCTCAACCGCCTCTCGGATTGGCTGTTTGTGCTCTCGCGCTACTTGAACCTGCACCACGGCGAGGGTGAGGTGTATTGGCAAAGCGAGAAGCTGCGCCAGCAGAAGATGCAAGATGATGGCTGATTTTTACAAATCAAAAGAAATATGAAAAATTGATTTCGGCATCACTGTAATGAAAAAATTTTCTTAAAATTGTCTTTTGATTTGTAATCAATAAGATTGTGGGCGTAAAAAAACGCGGCCGTGGCGGCCGCGCTGGCAAGAGTCCCATCGGCTGACGCTGCATCAGCCGCGACCCTGTCTTTGAACAGGCGCTCAGCCCTTGCCGCCTTTCATGGCTTTGCGCTCCTGCGCCACCAGATAGTTGACCACCTGCAAGGCGTTGGCCAGGTTGCGCGCCATCGTGCCGTCGGTGTAGTACTTGCCCGCCACGCCCAGCGCAGGCACGCCTTGCACGTCGAAGCTGTTTTGCAGCGTCGTGGCGCGGCGAATCAGGTTGGAAATGGTGAAGGAGTTGTACATCTTCTTGAACTCGTCCAGATTCACGCCCGGCTGGCCCTTGACCCACTCGAATACGGCATCGTCGGAGTTCAGGCGCTTGCGCTCGGTGTGCACGGCGCGGAAAGCGGCCATGTGCAATTTGTCCAGCAAATTCAGTGCTTCCAGCGTGTAGTACAGCTTTTGCTGGGGCACGAAGTTGCCGTTTTGCTGGAAAGCAATAGGCACGCGGCGCACGATGACGTCCTCGGGCTGGGCCTTCTTCCAGGTCTCGAACATCGGCTCAAAGGAATTGCAATGGGGGCAGGAGTACCAGAAGAACTCCAGCACTTCGATTTTCCCTGCGGGCGTGTCCAGGTTGACAGGCGTAGCCAGCTTGGCGTACTGCTGGCCTTCTTTGGGCGGCTCCTGCGCCCAGGCGGGCAGGGCGCTCAAGCTGGTAGCGCCCAGCAATACGGTGGAAATGGAAAAGTCGCGACGGTTAATGGACACGGGAAACTCCTCTGGTCAAATGGTGATGAATGCGCACCGCATCAGGATGCTTGTGCGCCGATAGAGCGTGTCATGCGCTTTGCGCTCCCCGCGAGAGCGCAAAGCGCATGACACGCTCTAAAGCGCCGGCAAGGCCGCCTGGGAGGCAATGCGGGCGGAAAAGTTCCGTCTGCGCCCCCGCGCATCGTGCACAGGCATAAGAACAAACCCTAGGACAGCGGCGAATACGCCGTGACGGGCGGTCAATGTCGATTGTGGCATGCAAAAATTACGCTAAGCTAGTTGCCCGCAATTGACTGAAAACGAAAGGTTCGCATGCAAAAGGAAGTCACCATCGTGCTCTCTGCCTCGCAAGAATTTCACTTGCCCGTGCATCAGACCATGCCCTCGCTGGAGGCGCGGCAGTGGTTGGATGCCCAGTTCGTGGCACTCGATTGTGAGCCTCTGCGCGCCAGCGGCAAGGTCTTGATCGCCGACAAGGTGCTGGCGATTGCTTCCACTGCCAGCGTGGCCCAGTTGCAGGATGAGAAGTGGGCCGAGGCTTTTGCTGCGGCTGTGGTGGGCGCGGTGGGCAAACCCGTTGTGCGCATTGATATTCCGGCGGTTTCCGTTAATTACTGAGACGGCTGCGCATGTAGCGGGCGGCGGCCCGTCTGGCCTCTGCTTGAAAAAGCGCCGTTCCCTGTTTGGGGAGCGGCGCTTTTTTGCCTTTTTGGCGGCAAGCTTCAATGCGAGAGGATTTTTTGCAGAAAATCCTTGGTGCGTGCTTGGCGCGCCTCTGGGTTGCCGAAAAACTCTTGCGTGGTGCAGTCCTCAAGAATCTTGCCGCCCACATCCATGAAAATCACCCGGTGGCCCACCTTGCGGGCAAAGCCCATTTCGTGCGTGACGACCATCATGGTCATGCCTTCGCCAGCCAGGCCCACCATCACATCCAGCACCTCGCCCACCATTTCCGGGTCCAGCGCCGAGGTCGGCTCATCAAACAGCATCACGATGGGATCCATCGCCAGCGCGCGCGCAATGGCCACGCGCTGCTGCTGGCCACCGGAGAGCTGGCCGGGAAACTTGTCCTTGTGCGCCATCAGGCCGACGCGATCCAGGTACTTGAGGCCGTGGGCCTTGGCATCGGTGGGGTTGCGCCCCAGCACCTTGACTTGCGCCAGCGTCAGGTTCTCCGTTACCGACAGGTGCGGAAACAGCTCAAAGTGCTGGAACACCATGCCGACGCGGCTGCGCAGCTTGGGCAAGTCGGTTTTCTTGTCGTGCACGGGCACGCCATCGACCCAAATCTCGCCTTTCTGGAAAGGCTCCAGGGCGTTGATGGTTTTGATCAGCGTTGATTTGCCCGATCCGGATGGGCCGGCAACGACGACGACTTCCCCTTTGGCGATGCGCGTGGTGCAGTCGTTGAGGACTTGCACCTCGCCATACCATTTAGAGACGTTTTTCAGTTCAATCATGAGTTTCTCGAAGACGCGTTAGCGGATGATGGCGATTTTTTTGTGCAGTTGCTTCACGGCTGCCGACAGGCCAAAACAGATGACGAAATACACCAGCGCAGCGGCGATGTAGGCTTCCATCGGGCGGCCGTAGTTTTTGCCTGCCGTCTCAAAGCCTTTGAGCATGTCGTAAGCGCCGATGGCGTAAACCAGCGAAGTGTCCTGGAACAAGATGATGGTTTGCGTCAGCAGCACGGGTAGCATGTTGCGGAACGCCTGTGGCAGCACGACCAGGCGCATGTTCTGCCCATACGTCATGCCCAGCGCCATGCCCGCGTGCACCTGGCCGCGCGGGATGGATTGAATGCCGGCGCGCATGATTTCGCTGAAGTAGGCCGCCTCAAACGCGATGAAGGTGATGACGGCGGAAAACTCGGCCCCGATGGGACGCCCGATGATGAGTGGCACCAGCAGAAAAAACCACAAAATCACCATCACCAGAGGGATGGAGCGCATGCCGTTGACGTAAATGGTGGCAGGCAGCGCCAGCCATTTCTGGCTGGAGAGGCGCATCAGCGCCAGCACAGTGCCCAGCAGGATGCCGCCCAGTGTGGCAATGACGGTGAGGTACACACTGAAATACAAACCTTTGAGGACATAGTTGCCGATCATGTCCCAGGTGAGAAAGCTCCAATCCAGTGTCATATCAATGCCCCCCCGCTGCTCCAGCGATAAAACCGGGCACCCGCGTGCGCTTCTCGATGAACGCCATGATGCGGTTGATGATGAAGGCGGACACGATGTAAAGGCCCGTGACGGCCAGATAAATCTCCACGCCGCGGGAAGTTTCCTCCTGCGCCTGCATGGCGAACATGGTCAGCTCGGAGATGGAGACGGCAAAAGCCACTGACGAGTTCTTGAAGATGTTCATCGACTCGCTCGTCAGCGGCGGAATGATGATGCGAAACGCCATCGGCAGCAGCACGTGGCGGTAGCACTGCGCGGTGGTCAACCCCAGCGCCATGCCTGCGTTGCGTTGCCCGCGTGGCAGGGCCTGGATGCCGGCCTTGACCTGCTCGGCAATCCGTGCGGAGGTGAAAAAACCCAGGGCGCATACCACCAGCACAAAGCCGGAGACTGAGCGCATGGCGGGAAACAGCGCAGGCACGACGTGGTACCAGAGAAAAATCTGCACCAGCAGCGGCACGTTGCGCAGCACTTCCACCCAGGCGTTGCCCAGGCGAACCAGCCAGGGGTTGTTTGGCAGCGTACGCAGCGTGCCAATGACAGAGCCAGTCACCAGCGCCAGCAGCAGCGCCAGCAAGGAGACGGACACCGTCCAGCCCCAGGCCGAGAGCAGCCAGTCCAGATAGGTGATGTCGCCGCCGTGGCCAAAGCAGCCGCTGACGACTTCGTTGGTGATGTTGTCCTGGCAGAAAACTTGCCAATCCCAATTCATGGTGAATCCTTGTCCCTTTGTCTGTCGCTGTTGTCTGTGTCGTTGTCAGGGCCATCAAAAACGCTCCACGCGCCAGGGCATGGCGGTCGCGGAGCGTGATGCGGGCCGGTGGCGGCAAGTCCTCAGGCCCTGTGCCTATTACTCAACTTTGTAGTCTTCAGCGGGTTTGTTGTTGGGGTTGGCCCAGGCTTTTTTGGTGCTTTCAGACAATTGCAGGTTGATGACGGTATTGGCTGGCGGCGTGGGTTGCAGGAACCACTTGTCCCACAGCTTCTCCAGCGTGCCGTCCTTGATCTGGCGCTCAATGCTCTTGTTGATGGCGGCTTTGAACGCCTCGTCGTTCTTGCGCAGCATGCACGCGATCGGCTCCACGTTGAGCACTTCGCCCACCAGGTGGTAGTTGTCAGGCTTTTGCGACTTGGCGATGTTGGCGGCGAGGATGGAGCCATCCATCACGAACACATCGGCGCGGCCGGTTTCCAGCAGCAGGAAGCTGTCGGCGTGGTCTTTGCCCATCACTTCCTTGAAGTTCACGCCTTCGGCGCGGCGGTGTTTGCGCAGGGTTTGCACGGACGTGGTGCCGGTGGTGACAGCGACGGTTTTGCCTTTGAGGTCGGCCACGGAGTTGATGCCCGAATCCTTTTTCGTGGCCATGCGCACCTCTTCCACGTAGGTGGTGTGGGCAAAGTCCACGTCTTTTTGGCGCGCCAGGTTGTTGGTGGTGGAGCCGCATTCGAAATCGATGGTGCCGTTGGTCACCAGCGGAATGCGGTTTTGCGATGTGATGGGCTGGTATTTGATTGTGATGGGCTTGCCGACTTCTTTTTCGAGATCTTTGATGATGTTCTCAGCCATTTCGGTGTGGAAGCCCACGTATTTGCCGTTGCCCAGGGTGTAGCCCAGGCCGGAGGATTCGCGCACGCCCAGGGAGATTTCGCCGGAGTTTTTGACTTTCTCCAGCGTGTTGGCTTGGGCGAAGGCTGCTGTTGTGGCCACGGCCATCAAGGTCAGTGCGAACAGGTGTTTTTTCATGGGTTGCTCCTGCAATAGGTGAAAACGAACGCCCTGGCATGGGGTACTAGCGAAAAACGCAAGCTTGGCAAGCTTGCCCTGGGCGTGGCGGGCATTATGGCAAAGAGCTGGCGAGAACCCTGCGGTGGCAGATATGGGAGTTGGGTGAGTTTTGAGATAAAGGTTTGTTTACATTTTGGAACGTTTGAATAGAATCGCCCCTCTATGCCCTACTCCTCATTAAACTCCGCACGCAGCACGCATTAATGGGGGGCGATGCGCCTGCCAGGAAGGCGCTTTGCTTCCCCGAAAAACACTTGGTCTTCCTGCCCTTTGGATCGCGAGCGTGGCCGCTGTCGCGGCGGGGGCTGCCATTTTTGTGCTGCGTGTGTTTTTGCCGCCTGGGGGCAAGTTTCGTAGTTGCCGTGCGCAGTGATGGTGGCAGGGGGGCGATATGTTGCTTGTGAGACGCTGCGCTTGCGCAGCGCTGGCTTGTCTATGGGTGTCAGCCGCTTGCGCAAGTCACTGTCCCAGCAGTGCGCCGGGGCGCTTTGTGTTTGTGGACCAAGGGCGGGGGATTAAGGATACCTATACGGGCCTGGTTTGGGAGCGTTGTAGCGCGGGGCAGGTCTGGAATGGGCATGACTGCGTAGGGGTGGCGGCTGCCATGACCTATACCGACGCTTTGCAGTATGTAAAAAGGCAAAGTGGCTGGCGTTTGCCTGAGGTGAAGGAACTGGCTAGTTTGCTGGACTGGTCGTGCGAGCGGCCGGTGATTGATGGGATGGTGTTCCCCAATACGCCTAACCGTTTTTTTTGGACGGCTACCCGCTACAGTGCAGGTGCGGATGGCGTTTGGTGTGTGAACTTTGCCGATGGCAGCATCAAGGGGAGTGGGCGCGACAGCCAAAGCGGCGTTGTTCGGCTGCTGCGGGTGGCGAAGGATTGATTTTTATCAATCAAAAGTAAAATTCTTTTATTGGAAAAATAGACAAAACTTGATTGAAAAATTTTCTTTGGTTGGTAATTTGGTGGGGTTTATGGCCCTTCTGGTTCGTCCCAGTCGGCGATGGCGTGCAGGGCGTTTTGCACGCGCTGCACGACGGCCGAGTCGCCTGCGCAGGAGAGGGTGAGCCGCTCGGTGGCGCGCGTCATGGCCACGTAGAGCACGCGCAATTCTTCTTCCAGTGGATGTTTGCCAGGCATTAAATCCACCCGCATGAGAAAGACGTGGGGGAACTCCAGCCCTTTGGAGGCGTGCATGCTCAGCAGCTTGACACTGCGTTCGCTCCAGTCGATATTGCCGTTTTGCCCGCGCGGGCTGCGCTGGCCGCGTGTTTGCCAGGGGATGTCGCGGCGGCTTAGCTCGGTTTGCAGCATGGCCCAGTTGTACTTGTCGCGGCAGAGCACGGCGATGTCTTCGGGCGGTGTGCCCACTTCGACCAGCGCGGCTATGTGCTCGGCCAGGGCTTGGGCCTCGTCGCGCCCGTTGGCAAAGCGCAGCAATTGCGGCATGGGGCCGCGCCGCCCGGCGCTGGCGGGGCGGATGCGTTGCATGTGCGCGTCGCTCTCGCCCACTTCGGTGAGCAGGGCGTTGGCGCATTGCATGGCCAGGGCCAGCACTTCCACGGTATTGCGGTAATTGAGCCTAAGGATGCTGGTGCGGCCTTTGGCCTCAATGCCAACGCTGGCGAAGCTGAAACGCTTTTGGCTGGGTTTGTAGATGGATTGGGCGTCGTCGTAGAGCACCAGCAGCGAGCGCGTTTGCGGGTTGACTATTTGCGTGGCGATGCGCAGCCAGGCGGCGTCGAAGTCGTGCGCTTCGTCAATGAGCAGCGCGGCGTACTGGCCTTGCGGCAACTGGCCGGTGTGCAGGGCGCGCTCGATTTGCTCGCTCAGGCTTTGGTAGTACTCGGGGCTGCGCCGCGCACAGGCGGGCGGCGCGATGTGATGACGGCGCAGCATGTCTTCGCACCAGGCGTGGAAGGTGCGCACGATCACGCGCTCCGGGGCCACGCCGTGCGCGGCGAGCTGGTGGGCGATGCGATCAGCCAGTGGCCGGTTGTAGCAAAGCACCAGCACCGGCTGCCCCAGCGTTTGCTGCGCCAGATGGCGGGCGCGATAGACCAGGATCATGGTTTTGCCCGAGCCAGCCGCGCCGTGGATGACGCGGTGGCCCCGGCCCAGCGTGCGGGCGGTTTGCTCCTGGTTCAAATCCATCACCTGCATCAGATCCGGAATGGCGAAAAGTTCTGCCTGTTGCGCAGCCTGTTGATCTGCCGTGCGCACCTCCGCGCGTGGTGTGGCACTGGGATGGGTGATGCGGATTTCGGGGAACAGGTGCCAGCGCACACGGTCTTGCTGCGGTGGCGTCAGCGCGGTGGGAAAGCGCGCGGTGAACAGGTTCCACAGTCGCTCCTGGAAGGCTTCGGGGGCGACTGTGGAGCCCAGATCGTCGCGCGTCAGCGTGCGCTCGGCGGGGAAGAGTGCTTGCGCATCCGTGCCTTGCCACTGGCTTTGGTGCACGTTGCTCATCACAGCGCCCCAGCCATAGGGCACGGCGCATTGGCCCTGGTAGGGCGCCTCGGTCTGTTTCAGGCGGGCGTCGCGCGCCAGCACATTGTTGATTTGCAGCGCGCATTGGTAGGCTTGCTCTTGCGGGTGTTGGCAGCTTGTGATGCCGCCTTCGAGCAGCAACTGCACGCGCGTGCGGCTGCCGCCGTGGATGCTGGAGAGTTTCCAGTGCTTGACCTCCAGCACCAGCACGCCACGGTTGGGGCTGAAGATCACGAAGTCCGGCCGGCGCTGCAACGGGCCGACGGGAATATCGTGCCAGACGATGCAATCGTCGCCCAGGCAGCGGCGCAGTTGCTCCAGCACCAGGCGCTCCCCGGCGTTCTCGCAGCGTTTGTGAATGCGGCTGTAAATCTGTGGAAACAAAGCCATGGCGCGCTCTGATCGATAATGACTGCTATTTGCAAACAAACAAGGAAAGGAAAGCCGCTGCATGAGTACGCCTACATCCATCACACCCCGCAGCCCCGCCCGAATGTACCAAGCTGTAACGCCGCGCCGGCGCATGTTGGCCGCTTTGGGCGCATGCGGCGCGGTTGCCGCGCTGCTGGCATGGCCCCAGGCGGCGCTGGCGCAACAGAGCGGCGCTGCCAAGCCCTCTGCCAAGCCCTTTCCCAGCCAGACGATGACCATCATCGTCAACGGCGGAGCGGGCAGCCTGCCGGACATTTTTGCGCGCCCCTTGGCGGAAAAGCTGCACGCGGCGCTGGGCCAATCCGTGGTGGTGGACAACCGCCCCGGCGCGGGCGGCATGGTGGCGTTGCAACACCTCAAGGGCAGTGCGGCTGATGGGCATACCCTGGCCATCGTCACCAACGCGCATATGGTGTGGAATCCCTATGTCTTTCCCAAACTCACCTACGACCCGGCCAAAGACCTCCAGCCCGTCAGCCCCGTGGCGGTGTTGCCGATGGCGATGGTGGCAAGCCCCAAAGCGGGGGTAAGCACGCTGGCCGAACTGGTCGCCAAAGCCAAGGCGGCGCCCGGCGCGCTCAACTACGCCAGCTCCAGCAACGGCAGCCCGCCGCATGTGCTGTTCGAGTTCTGGCGCAAGCAGGCGGGTGTGGATATCGTGCATATCCCCTACAAAACCGGCCCCGATGCGCTGACCGCCACCGTGGCGGGCGACACCCAGGTGTATTTCGCCGGCACCGCGCTGGTGGAGCCATTGGTCAAGGATGGGCGGCTCAAAGCCCTGGCCGTCAGCCCGCAGGTCGATAGCCCCACCTTCGCCCAAGCGCCGACGCTGGAGCAAGCGGGCTACCCCGGCTTTGAAAGCGCCGTCTGGCTGGGTGTGGTGGCGCCTGCGGGCACGCCCGATGCCGTCGTCGAGCGTTTGAACCAAGCCATCGGCCAGGCACTGCAAGATGAGGGCTTTCTCAAAACCATGCGGGCCAACGGCTCCATCCCGCTGCACGAAAGCGCCGCCGCATTTGCACAGCGCATCGCCCAGGAGCGCACGCAATGGGGGCCGCAGTTGGAGAAGCTGGGGTTAAAGCCCCAGTGAGGTTGCATTGAGTAAAAATAGCCGCGTAAGCGGCTATTTTACAAATCAAAAGGAAATAAAATTACCTTGTTTTGGCAATATAGGTATAGTTTTGTTTTTAGTTTGATATGGAATTATGGGGCGGCCAAGCGTGGGCTGAAGATGCCTTAAATCAACCAGCGTTCGACCAGCCGGGCGAAATAGCTCGCCCCCAGCGGAATGATCTCGTCGTTAAAGTCGTAGCTGGAGTTGTGCACCAGGCATGGCCCCTGGCCGTGGCCGTCCAGGCGGTGGCTGCCGTCGCCGTTGCCGATGAAGGCATAGCAGCCGGGTACGCGCTCGAGCATGAAGGCAAAATCCTCCGCCGCCATGATCGGGTTTTGCTGGAGCAGCCGTTTGGGGCCGACGAGCTTTTTCAGCACTTCGCGGGCGAAGTTCGTTTCCGCCTCGTGGTTGTGGGTGGCGGGGTAGATGCGGTTGAACTCCAAAACGCTGCTGGCCCCGTGGGCTTGCGCGATCATTTCGGCCACCTCGCGCATGCGCGTTTCGATCAAATCCAGCGTTGGCGTGGTGTAGGCGCGCACCGTCCCGCCCATCATGCAATGGTCGGGGATGACGTTGAAGGTGTCGCCAGCGAGCATGGTGGTCACGGAGATGACCGCCGACTCCAGCGGCGGCTTGTTGCGGCTGATGATGGTTTGCAGCGCGGGGATGATTTGCGAGGCCACGATGATCGGGTCTGCCGTCAAATGCGGCATCGCGGCGTGCCCGCCCTTGCCCTGGATGAGCAGCTTGAATTCGTTGTTGGAGGCCAGCACCGGCCCGCTGGAGAGGGCAAAGCTGCCAGCGGGGATGCCGGGCATGTTGTGCAGGCCAAAAATGGCTTCGAGCGGAAAACGCTCCAGCAGCCCTTCGCGCAGCATTACGTTGGCGCCGCCGCCAAACTCCTCGGCGGGCTGGAAAATCACCGCCACGGTGCCAGCGAAATCGCGCGTGGCCGCCAGGTACTGCGCCGCGCCCAGCAACATGGCAACGTGCCCGTCGTGCCCGCAAGCGTGCATGCAGCCGGGGTGGCGGCTGGCATGGGCAAAGGTGTTTTGCTCCTGCACGGGCAGGGCGTCCATATCCGCGCGCAGACCCAGCAGGCGTGTGCGAACCGGGCGGTGCTTGCCGTGGATCAACCCCACTACGCCTGTGGTGGCCAGGCCGCTGTGCACCTCAATGCCCCAATCCAGTAGCTTGTTGGCGATCAGGTCCGACGTGCGGTGTTCCTCAAAGGCCAATTCAGGGTAAGCGTGGAGGTCGCGCCGGATAGCTGTCAATTCGGCGTGTTTCTCGACGATGGCGGCGATAGAGCGCATGGCAATCCTTTGGTGAGTTGGGTAACGCGCCGCAGTGCCTGGTGCAGCTTGTGGGCTTTGGCCCTGCGCAAAAGCATGGGCCAGCGTGCGGCGGCGCTTTATGCGCCTGGGGTGAGAGGCAGAAAGCGAGTCTCCACCATCACGGCAGCGCGCGGGATTAGGCAGCGGATTTGGCTTTGGCCGTCGCAGTTTTGGCAGCCGACTTCGTGGCAGCTTTGGTTGCGGCTTTGTTTACCGCCGATTTGGCTGGCGCTTTAGCGGCGGTTTTTGTGGTGGCTTTTGTGGCTGTCTTGGCCGGTGTCTTTTTGGTCGCCGTTTTGCGCACGGGCGTGGCGGCGTCTGGCGATGCTGCCGCCTTGCGTGAGGTGGTTTTGCGTGCGCTGGTTTTCACGGGTGCAGGGGTTGCACCGCCATCTGCCGTTTGCGCATTATCGGCTGCAGCTTTTGCGGGCGTTTTTGCCACCGCCTTGCTGCTGGTTTTCTTCGCTGCCAGCTTGACGGGCTTCTCCCCCCAGATTTCTTCCAGGCGGTAATAGTCGCGGATGGCTGGTTGCATGATGTGGGCCACAACGGCGCCGCAATCGACAGTCACCCACTCGCCGTTGTCTTCACCGCCAATGCTGGGTTTGTTAAACCCTGCCTCGCGCACCTTGTCGCGCACGCTTGCCGCCAGGGCCTTGGTCTGGCGGCTGGAGCTGCCAGAGGCAATGATGACGCGCTCAAACAGCGGGGTAAGCTCTGTCGTGTCGAACACCTGGATGTTTTGCGCCTTGACGTCTTCCAACCCATCAATGATGGCGGCTTGCAGTTGGCTCACTTGCTTTTTGGCGGCAGTTTCGCTGAGGGGCTTCATGCAGTAGTGCGGTCAGGGGGAAGTAAAAAAATGATTCAGGAGTGTAACGCAGCCTTTGTCCGGATAGGCTGCTTGTCAGGCCATGGGCTACGCGTGCCAGTGGGCATATGCCCGCATAATCGTTAGCGGTCGCGTTGCGGTGGTGCTGCCTCTTTTGGAGAATATCCCCACAGGCGCTCCCGGCGCGCGGTTTGGCAAGTGCTTTTCAAATTTTGCGCACAATGCCCGGCATATTCGGGCGGGCAGTGAACTGTTATTGCCCAGTACTAACCCATATACATGAGCAAACCATTTTCTACTTTGATGCTGGCCGAGCCTATCCAGCGCGCCATTGCGCAAATGGGCTATCAGGATATGACGCCGATTCAGGAGCAGGCCATCCCGGTCGTCCTGGCCGGGCAGGACGTCATGGGCGCGGCGCAGACGGGCACGGGCAAGACGGCGGCTTTCTCGCTGCCGCTGTTGCAGCGCATGCTCAAGCATGAGAACAGCTCGGCCTCGCCCGCGCGCCACCCCGTGCGCGCACTGGTGCTCTTGCCTACGCGCGAGCTGGCCGATCAGGTGGCCGA
>JAUMYU010000123.1 GCA_030528485.1 Comamonadaceae bacterium | reverse complement strand
GTCATCGCCGCCGACGACGGCCCCATGCCGCAAACGCGCGAGCATCTGGCCATCCTCGAGCTGCTGGGCGTGCGCCAGGGCTGCGTGGCGCTGAACAAGGCCGATCGCGCCACGCCCGCGCGGCTGGCCGCCGTGCTGGCCGAGGTCGCCGCGCTGTTGCACGGCACGCCGCTGGCGGGCGCGCCCGTCTTTGCCACCAACGCGCTGGATGCGGCGGACGCCGGGCTGGCGGCGCTGCGCGCGCATTTGCTGGATGCCGCGCGGCGCTTTCCCGCCCGGCCCAGCCAGGGGCTGTTCCGCCTGGCGGTGGATCGCAGCTTCAGCCTGCCGGGGCAGGGCACCATCGTCACCGGCACCGTGTTTGGCGGCAGCGTGCGCGTGGGCGATGCGCTGCGCCACAGCCCCAGCGGCCAGAGCGTGCGCGTGCGCAGCATCCACGCCCAGAACCAGCCGGCCCAGGCCGGGCACAGCGGCCAGCGCGTGGCCCTCAATCTGGCGGGCATCGAGCGCGCGGCCATCGCCCGGGGCGACTGGCTTGCCGATCCGCAGGCGCTGCAAGCCACGCGCCGGCTGGACGTGCAATTGCGCGTGCTGTCCAGCCAGGCCCAGCCCGGCACCCCATCGGGCCAGGCCGAAGCCAGCGCCGCCAAGCCCATCGGCCCCTGGGCCAGCGTGCACCTGCACCTGGGCACGACCCACCGCACGGCCCACGTCGTGCCGCTGGAGGGCGCGCACATCGCCTGCGGCCAGCAGGCGCGCGCCCAGCTCGTGCTGGATGAGGAGGTCTTCGTCACCGCAGGCGACCGCTTCATCCTGCGCAATGCCCAGGCCAGCCAGACCATTGCGGGCGGCCAGGTGCTCGACCCCAACGCCCCCGAGCGCAAGCGCCGCAGCCCCGAGCGCATGGCCTATCTGGATGCCGTGCAGACCGCCATCGACACCGGCGACATCGCCCCCCTCATCGGGCAAGCCCCCTGGGGCATGGGCCGCGCGCAACTGGCGCGCCTGCTGGGCTTGCCTGCCCGCAGCCTGCCCGCGCCGCCGGGCTGCATCGCCCTGGGCGCGGATGAGGCCGAGCAACTGCTGCTGGCCCCGCAGCACTGGGCCGCCTTGCAGGCCAAGGTGTGCGAGGCGCTGGCGCGCTTTCACGAGCGCACGCCCGACGAGCCGGGCGTGAACGCTGCCCGGCTGCGCCGCATGGCCCTGCCCAGCCTGCCGCCCGCTGCGCCGCAAGGGGCGGATACGCTTTGGCGCGGCCTGATTGCATCCCTGCTGGAGCAAGGCCAGATTGCGCAAAGCGGCCCCTGGCTGCACCTGCCCAGCCACCGCGTGCAACTGAGCGCGCAGGAGGAGCAGCGCGCCGCCGCCCTGCTGCCCGCCATCGCCGCCGGGCGCTTCGACCCGCCCTGGGTGCGCGATCTGGCCCAGGCCCAGCACCTGCCCGAAGACGAAGTGCGCCAACTGCTGCGCAAGCTGGCGCGCCAGGGCCGCCTGCACCAGGTCGTCAAGGATTTGTTCTACAGCCCCGAGGCCATCGACGCCCTGCTGGCCATCGCCGCCGAACTGGCCCGCCAAAGCCCGCAGCAGGCCGTGCAGGCGCGCCACTTCCGCGACGCCACCGCCCTGGGCCGCAAGCGCGCCATCCAGGTGCTGGAATACTTCGACCGCAGCGGCCACACCCGCCGCATCCGCGATGCGCACGTGCTGCGCTGATG
>JAUMYU010000057.1 GCA_030528485.1 Comamonadaceae bacterium | reverse complement strand
CTGGCCCCGAAACCATGCACTCGCCGCGTTGGCCCGCTTGCCAAGGCAGCCAGCCGTGGCGGCGCGCGCCGCCTTGCGATTACACGGTTTCGGGGCCAGCGCGGGGGAGCGCAAAGTGCATAACACGCTCTAAAGCGCGTCATGAACTTTCCGCCCCCCGCGAGAGCGCAAAGTGCACAACACGCCCTAGAACATGACCCGCAAGGCGCTCCATGCGAAAACATCTGCTGGCACTCAATAGCCTGATCCTGTTTGCCGTTGCGCTCTACATCAACGCGGTTTTTTACGTTGACCGGGAGCGCAGCCTGGCGTTTTGCCTGTTCTTCGGCCTGGCCTGCGCAGCGGCGCTGGCATCCCTGGCGCTTTGGCTGGCTGCGCTTTTCGCCCGCGAGCCCAGGCAACGCCGCCTCACGCACGCCCTGCTGCACAGCTATCTGACGATGCTCTCCGCCCTGATCGGCGCGGGCATCACCACCATCCCTTTCAAACTATAGGAACTGCACCATGCCCATTTCCCGCCGCCGCCTGCTCAGCGGCGCTGGCGCCAGCGCCGTGCTGGCGCTGGCGCAACCCGTGCGCGCCGCCAAACCCGTCACCGTCACCGTGGCCTCGCTGATGGGCGATGACAAGCCCGAAACCCGCATCTGGGTGAAATTTGCCGAGCTGATCGAGGCCCGCCTGCCCGGCGCGTTTCGCTTCAACATCGTGAAAAACGCCGCGCTGGGCGGCGAAAAAGCCGTGGCCGAAGGCATCCGGCTGGGGGCGATCCAGGCCAGCCTCTCCACCGTCTCGGCGCTGGCGGGCTGGGTGCCGCAAAGCCAGGTGCTGGATTTGCCGTTTCTGTTTCGCGATGCGGCGCATGTGCAGCGCGCCTGCGCAGGCGCGCCCGGCCAGCAGCTCCAGGCGCTGTTTGCCCAGCAGCAATTTCAGGTGCCCGCCTTCATCAACTACGGCGCGCGCCATGTGCTGAGCAAAACCCCCATCACGCACCCGCAGCAGCTCAAGGGACTGAAGATGCGCTCCATCCAAAGCCCGTTGCACACGCGGCTGTGGGCGGCCTATGGCGCTACGCCCGTGGCCATCCCCATCCCCGAAACCTACAACGCGCTGGCCAATGGCGTGGCCGATGCGATGGATTTGACCAAGTCCGCCTACGCGGGCTTTCGGCTCTACGAAGTCGTGCCCTGCCTGACCGAGACTGCCCACATCTGGGCAGCGGGGGTGGTGTATTTCTCCCGCGCCTTCTGGCAGCGCCTGAGCGCCGAGCAGCAAGCCCTTTTCACGCAAGCCGCGCAGGAGGCGGCCGCCTACTTCAACGCCCTGATCGTGGAGGACGAAACCGCCTCCATGCAGCAAGCCGCCGCCGCGGGCGGCCAGCGCCTGCAACCGCAGGATCGCACCGCCTGGGAAAGCGGCGCGCGCAGCGTCTGGGCCGGGGTGACAGAGGCCACCGGCAGCCAGGGGCTGCTGGAGGCCATTCGCGCGCTGGCTTAGGCCAATGCGCATTATTACCAATCAAAGGATTTTTCACTCAATACCCACCATGCCAAAACAAGGTGATTTTATTTCCTTTTGATTGGTAAAAAAAACTGCGCCAGCGCCCCTTCCCGCCCGTTTCCGACAACCCCTAGCCCCCACACAGGAGAACCGCCTCATGTTCACTGGCATCATCACCGCCATCGGCCACATCCGCGCCGTGCACGCGCTGGGCGACAGCGCCGCGCACGGCAAGCGGCTGGACATCGCCACCCCCGCAGGCTATCTGGACGACGTGGCCCTGGGCGACAGCATTGCGCTCAACGGCGCGTGCATGACCGTCACCGCCTTCGATGCCGCCGCCGCGCAGTTCAGCATCGAAATCTCCGCCGAATCGCTGCGCCTAACTGCCGGGCTGGACCAGCCTGGCCCCGTCAACCTGGAAAAAGCCCTGCGCGCGGCCGACCGGCTGGGCGGGCACATCGTCTCCGGCCATGTGGACGGCATCGGCCAGGTCAGCCACTTCGCCCCCGTGGGCGAAAGCCACGAGCTGCGCATCCTCGCGCCCCAGGCGCTGGCGCCGTTTCTGGCCTGCAAAGGCTCGATCACGGTGCAGGGCGTGAGCTTGACGGTCAACGCCGTGCGCGATGCGCCGCAGGGCTGCGAGTTCAGCATCAACCTTATCGCCCACACGCTGGCGCACACCACCTTGCAACACCTGCAAACGGGCAGCCGCGTGAATCTGGAGGTGGATTTGATGGCCCGCTACGTGGCCCGCATGCTGGAGTGCCAGGCCATACCTCACGATTTCAATCAAAAGAAAAGCCATTTCAACACCAACATGCCGAAATAGGCATGTTTTATTTCCTTTTGATTGGTAAAAAAAGGCAGCCCTGTCGCATCAGGGCTGCCTTTGTTTTGATCTTTGGATATCCGGCGATATCCGGCCAGATATCCGGCCGTCAGCCGCGGGCGAGGGCTGGCGCAAGCGCCTGGGGGCCGGTCAGCGCATGTAGTAGTACCACTGGCCGTCTTGCAGGATCCACTCCTCCTCGGCTTCCGCAGTGGCCGTCATGCCGGCGAACTTGGGCACGCTGAGGATGGCCTCGATGGCAACGGAGACTTTGCAGGATTGCGCCTGCTCCTGGCAGCTCACTTGCCCGATTTCGTATTTCTTCCAGGGCGAATCCTTGCCATCGACCACGCGCAGGCCCAGCTTGTAGCCTTCGAGCGATTTGACCGTGCGCACGGTGGGGGCCAGGTAGCCATAGGCTTTGGTGTAGTCGGCCGCCAGCAGGGCGTCCCAGCGTTCGGCGGCGCGCTGCTTGACGATTTCTTCCGGCGGGCGGTTGTCGGTGGCAGTCTGGGTAGAGCAAGCGGCCAGGGCCGCAGCGGCGCACAGGCCCAGGCCATACATGCGGGCGGTGGCGCCCAGGCGGGTCAATCGGGTTTTCATGGCGTTGGCTTTCTCCAAAACAAAGGGGGTTAACAGGGGGCTGAACAGGCTCCAAGAGCTTCATTGGTAGTAGTGGGCCGCAGCGTCAGGGCCAGCGGCGCCATCGGTCGGGCGGTTCAGGGGCCTGACCAGATCCACCAAATCCTCCTCGCCAGGCAGCACGGGGCCGCCGCGCTTGATTTCCTGCACGCGCGTGCGCAGCAACTCCTGCATGCGGTCGCGCAGCTCGTCGCCCGCCTGGCGCAAATCGTCGCCCGAGCGCACCACGGTGGGGGTGATGATGACCAGCAGCTCCGTGCGTTCGTTTTTCTCGGTGGTGCTGCCAAAGGCGTGCTTGACTACAGGCACATCGACCAGGCCGGGAATGCCGCTGTTGCTCTGGCTGCTGTTTTCCTTTATCAGCCCGCCCAGCACGATCGGCTCGCCGGACTTGACGGCCACCTTGCTGGAAATCTGCCGCTGCACAAAGCTGGGGTTGCTGCCCGCGTATTTGGCGTTGCCAATGCCCGAGAGGGTTTGCTCCACGGTGAGCGTGACCAGATCGCCCGCATTGACCGACGGGGTGATTTGCAAGATCAGCCCCGTGTCGCGGTACTGGTAGGAGGTGACGACGTTATCGGAGGTGAGGTTGCTGGTGGCATTGACGGCCACGGGGATTTGATCGCCCACGGTGATGGAGGCGGTGTGGTTGTCCAGCACCAGCAGCGAGGGGCTGGAGAGCATTTTGGCCAGCGAGCGCGAGGCCAGCATTTGCAGCAAGGCGTTGACGCGGTTGCCGCGCGTGATGGCGTAGGTGAACGCGCCCAGCGAGCTGGACAAGGCATTGGCCGCAGCGTCTTCAGGCTTGATGCCGCGCAGCGAGGGCGAGCCGCCCGCATCGCCATAGCGGCTGCCGCCCAGATCGCCATTGAAGGCCCAGCGCAAGCCGTATTCCAGGTCTTTGGTCAGGGTCACTTCCACAATGCTGGCTTCCAGCATGACTTGCACGGGCTGCTTGTCCAGGCGCTTGAGGGTGGCGGCGATTTTTTCGTAATCCTGGCGCGTGCCCCAGACGAGGATGGCGTTGTTGAGCGGATCGGCAATCACCCGCGCGTCGCCCAAATCCATCGCCACCGGGGCGGTGTTGACGGCTTGCTGGGCGCCGCCGCCGCTGGCGCTCAAACCACCGCCAAAGCCCGCCCCGGCGCCCGCGCCAAAGCGGTTGTTGCTGGCCTGGCCGAAGCCGGAGGTTTGACCGCTGGCGCTGGCAAAGCCCGGGGCCACGCCCGAGCTGCTGATGCCGCCTGCGCCCTGGCCGCCAAAAATGCCGCCAAGCACTTGCGCCAGGTGCGCAGCCGAGCCGTTTTGCACGGCATAGACGAAAAGCTGCGGTTCGGTGCTGTCGTTGGGCTGGTCCAGCCGCTCGATCCACAGCTTGGCCTGCTCCAGATACTGCGCGCGCGGGGTGATGACCATGATGCTGTTGAGGCGCTCCAGCGGCACGATGCGCAGCGAGCCCAGCACGGGCAACACTTGCGCGGCTGCGGGCGGCTGTGCCTGTTGCCCTTGCTGGCGCGCCTGGGCCTGCTGCTGGCGTTGCTGGGCCGCACGCTGCTGGGCAGGGGGCTGGGTGGGCTGCGCAGTCGAAGCGCCGCCGGGCGCGCCGCCCGCCACCAGTTGCAGCGCGGCCTGCACATCGGCCACGCTGGCGTATTTGAGCGGGAAGATGCCCACCGACATGCCTTTGAGCAAATCCACATCGAAGGTGCGCACCAGCTCCAGCCACCCTTCGGCCTGCGGGCGGGTGCCCGCCAGCACCAGCAGGTTGCGGATGGTGTCCACGCGCAGCAGGGAGCTTTCGCCCATGACGGGCTTGAGGATTTCGGCCATTTCCGCCGCGCCGATGTAATCGAGCGGCAGCAAGATGATGCCGTAGCCCGGCGGCAGCGGGCCGTAGCCGGTGCCGGCCAGGCGCGGCGCGGGGACGATGCCGCGCAGGGATTCGGGCCGGCCGATGTGGTAGAAGCCGCGGCTGTCCTGCGCGATCAGCAGTCCGTTGGCCAGCAAGGCCGTTTCCAGCAGGGAAAGGGCCGTGTCCTTGGAGACGGCTTTGCGCGTCGCCAGCGTCAGCGTGCCGCCAATGGGCTGGTGCAGCACGTAATCGGCCTTGAGGATTTCCCCCATCATCACGTGGATCACTTCGGTGATGGGCGCTTCTTCAAAGTTGAATTCGCCCGCTTCGCCCTTGAGCGCCACGCCACGCTTGGGCGGGGCAAAGGTGGTGTCATCGCCCTTGTAAATGCGCACTTGCGGCGCTGGCGGGGTTTCTTCCTGCCGCGCGCCCTGGCGCTCATCCACGCGCGGGTTGGGCAGCGGCAGGCCGCTGGCCACAGGCATGGCCGTGCCTTGCCAGGCCTGCACATCCTCGGAATTGGCAGCGGCGGCCACGGCAACGGCCTGATCCTGCTCGCCGGGCTGGCGGCCCACACTTTGGCATGCGGCCAGGCTGGCGGCCAGGCCAGCCGCCACGGTCAGGCGAAGCAAACGGGGCGGGGCAAAAGGCATTGGTCGGTCAAGCATGATCGGTTGAATGTATCGGGTTGTACGTAAAGCCAGTGCGGGCGGCGGCGTGCAAGCAGCGCCTTCGCCCCTCAGCGCGGCTGGGGCGGACGGCGGCGCTGCTGCGCCTCGTTGGCCGGGGCCACTGGCGGGTTGTCGTGGCGGCGTTTGAGATCCAGGATGCGGTCGGGCTGCTGGGGGTGCGTCAAGCGCACCGACAAGCCGTCGATGGCGCGTAGCGTCCAGCCCTCCACGCTCTGGCCTAAACGCAGGCGGCGGGCCTTGCCCCCGATTTCCAGAATCACCGCGCCTTCGCTGCCCTGGTCGTAAACGCCCAGCACGCGCGCCCCGTCCAGCACGTCTTCAGGTGCAGGTTGCGGCGTTTTGGGCGTTTCAGGCGGCGCGGGCGGCGGTGGCGCATCGGGCCACTGGCGCGAAGTCTCGAACAGGGGCGCCTTGACCACCTCGGCGTAGTCGCTGGCGTTCAAATGGCCCGGCAAGGCCGCATCTTGCAAGGCGCTGGCGTAATCGGGCGCGATGGGCGCTGGCGGCTGCCATTGGGCCGCACTGGGCCACAGCCACCAGGCCAACAAAGCCAGCGCCAGGGCGGCGTTGGCCATCCACAGCCCGGCCAGGGCGGAGCGCGGCTTCATGGCTTTTGCCTCCACACGAAAAAGCGCGCCAGGATGCGCAGGCGCACCGGGTCGTATTGGTTGCTCTTGTGCCCGCGCTGGATGGAGAAGCTGTGCACCTGCACCAGCGGGCGCTGCTCGGCCAGGGCAGCCAGGGCTTGGCGCAGCCCCTCCAGCGTGCCTTCCAGGCGCACTTCCACCGGCACGGCCAGCAAAGCGCCATCTTCCTCCTCAGGCAACACTTGGCTGCTTTGGATCACCATTTGAGCACTGTTGAAAACCGTACGCAGCTTTTGCTGCACATCGGTGCCAATCTGGCCCGCCTCCTGGCTGGCTGGATAGGCATAGGCTTGCAGCAATTGCGCACTGCGCTGGCTGGCCTGGCTCATGGCCGCTTCCGATTCCAGCACGCCCAGCAGGCGCTCATAGCGCGGCGTGATGTCTTCGATCCTGGCTTGCGCCCACAGGTGCTTGCGCACCACGTACACGCTGCCTGCGGCCAGCACGGCCAGCGCCAGCGCCACGGTGAGCAGTTGCAAGACGCGGTCTTTGGAAAGGCGTCTGCGCACGGCGGTTGGATGGGGGGTGGACGTCATGGCCTGCCTTCCGGTGCATCGGGTTGGGCTGCATCGCCGTGCATGCCATCCGCCTCGTCGCCTTCGGCGCGCTCCAGCGCCAGCGCCTCTTGCGCAGCGTCAGGGTTTTCAGCCGGCGTAGCCTGGGGCGCAGCGCGCTGACCTGCCAGGGCAGGCGAAACCGGCAGCGCCTTCGGGGCGATTTGCGGCGCCATCATGGGCGTCACGCCCGCATTGGGCGGCGTGCGCGAAGGGGCATCCGCCGCGGGCGATGCTGCTGCGGGTGGCTGTGACGGCTGGGTCACTTGCGGATGGGCCGATGGTGCGGCCTGGAACGGCGACGCGCTGGGCGCTGCCGCCGGCAGCGATGGCTCAGGCGCTGGTTGCGACTCTGGCGCAGGCTCTGCTTCGGGCAGCGCCTCGGGCAATACCTCGGGCGAATAGCGCGTATTGAAAGCGCCGGGCGCGATGGTCATTTCCACCGTGAAGCGCTCTTTGTTGGCCTGGGGAATTTGCTGCACCGGCTGGGTGGTGCGCACATCGACCCATTCCGCCTGCGCGCTGAGCAATTGGATGACGGCAGCGGCGTTGTCGGCCTCGCCCAGCAATTTGAGCATGGGTTTTGGCATTGGCGCGCTGCCCTCGCCAGACTCCTGACCGGGGGTATGGCCGCCTTCGGTCTTTTCGTGTGCAAACTCCAGCGCATGCAGCGACACATCGGCGGGCAGCAGCGTGGAGAGAAATTGCAGCACCTGCGCCAGATTCACCCGCTGGGCCTGGCGCTGCTTGATCTGGGCGATGCGCTCCAGCGCCATGGTGAGCGCCGCGCGCTCCTCTGCCAGGCGGCCCGTTTGCGCCACCAGTTGGTTGTAAGCCGCATCGGCTTGCAGGGCCTGGCGGCGCAGTTGCAGCGTCGGCGTCAAGGCCAAAGCCCCCAGCAACGCCGCGCCCACGGCCAGCGCCGTCCAGGCTTTCACGCGACGGCGGCGGCGCGCTTGCTCGGCCAGGCCCTCGCCATAGCCTTGCAGCACAATGGGCTGAACCGCCTCGCCTGCATGCACAGGCAAGGCCCAAATTTCGCTGTGCTCGGCAGGCCAGCTTGCGGGAGAGGCACTCAGCGCCTGGGTGAGATAGGCGGCAATTTGCGCCCGGGAGGCAAACGCAGCCATGGTTTGCAAGCCCGTGCCGGTACGGGTTTGCACGTAACCCCAGGCCACATCGTCCTGCTCGAAAGGGCTGCTGCTGAAGATATCCAGCGCAACGGCATCGCGCACCTGCGCATCGGGCAAATCCGGCAATTGCAGGTTGCGGCGCAGCAGCAGGGTTTCCGGCAATTGCACGGCGCGCGCGGCCACGGCCGACGTTGCAGCGCCGCCGGGCTGCCAGCGGCCATCCTGCCAAAACGCCACGCTGCGATCGGCGCGCAGCACCTGCACCAGGGGTTTGAGTTCAAACCAGCGCAGCGGCGCCATCTGGTGCCATTGCCGCATGGCGTGCAGCCAATCCTGGCCGATGGTGCGCAAATCCAGGCCGAATAGCTCCCACGGATTGGCGGCAGGGCTGTCGTAGGTAGGGGGGGAAGGCGCGCTCATGAATGCTTATCGCAAGGAATCCGTCACTTTGATCTGGCTGTCAAACGTCTGCCAGTACATGCCCGATAGGCCCGGTTGGTTGTTGACTTGCATGTCTTTACGGACTTCGAAGCGGGTTTGCCCCACTTCCACCTGGGCTGTGAAGCGAAAGAGGTGGTGCGCCTGACGGCGCTGCCCGGCAGGAAGCTGACCGGGTTGCAGACCGAACATGGCTAATAGCTCCGGCGATGCTGCGCGCAAATCCAGCCCGGCGCCGCGCTGGCTGGCGGTCACAAAGGGCGCTACTCTAGCATAGAGGTCATACGACACGCCGGGCACCTGTAACAAGTCCTCCGGCGCGGCGATGCCGCGCTGCGCGCCATGCTCCGTGGGGCTGATGCGCCACTGCACGATGCGCTCGGCCATCTCCAGGGCTGCATCCTGGCCCAGGCCGCCTGCGTGTTGCAACACGGGCGCCAGCACATCGCGCGGCGCCGATGCCAGCGAAACCAAACCTGCCAGCGGCTGGGCGTGCACGGGCATGCGCTGGCCGGCAAACTCCACTTCCAGATGGAAGATGTTTTGCTCGGGCTGATCTTGCTGCACCACGCCGATCTGCTGGGCGGCCAGGGCAATGGCAGCTTCGCCCAGGGCCTGCGCCTGCACGCGCTGCCGCTCCAGCCCCACGATGCGCACTTCCGTTCGCACGGCTTGTACCAGGCCCACCGTAATCAGGCTCAGGATCGCCACCACCCACAGCACGGCCATCAAGGCGATGCCGCGCTGGAAACGTCCGCAGGCGCCGCCGGGCATCAATTGCCTCCCCCTCCGATTGATGGGACATAGGCCAAGCCCATGTCCGCCGCGTGGCGCAGGGGCACGATTTTGCTGGGCAGGGCCACGCTGGCGGTGGCGATATCCAGCATCACGTGCGAGGGCAGTTGCTGCAACCGATTCCACTGGCCGCGCCAGGCGATGGTGTTGGATGCCTCCCCGCGGTACTGGATGGCCAGGTGCGTGACATCGCTGAGCAGCACGCGCGCCTGCATCTGCTCCGGCGCGGGGAAGGCGCGCCGATCCTCCCACGGGGTAAAGCGGATGACCAATGCGCCCCCTTCCAGCGTCAATTGGAAGAAGTAACGCCCGCCTGCGCCAAAACGCGCGGGCATGATGCCCACCCAGCGCAGGCTTTGGGGCTGGCCTTCAAACCAGTGCAGCGGCTCTTGCATGTTTTGCACGCCTGGCCTGCGCCGCGCCACGATGCGGCCAAGCACCTGGTCCAGAAAATGCATGCTGGCGCGCACTTGAGCGGACTGATCCAGCCGGGCGTCCACGCGGTTTTCCGTCTGCGCCAGGCTGTAAAACGACGAAGCCAGCCCGAGCATGACCAGCGACAGCAGCGCCGTCACCACCAGCACTTCCAGCAGCGTGAAACCCCTGGTTGCGCGTGTTGCATGGCGCTTGCGCGGGATCAAGGCCGTTGCTCTGCGTTGCGCTGCCATCACATGCCCTCGTCTGCATGGATGGGGATGAAACGCTCTGGCTTGAGGGTCGAAACCGCCAGGCTGCGCGCCTGCCCGCCCTCGCTCCACTGCACCAGGATATCCACCTGGTGCAAGGGCGTCATGGCCCGGCCGCTGTGCATCAGCGCGGTGTCATACGGCTGGCTTTGCACCTGCCAGACAAAGCCTGCCGATTCGCCCTGCTCGCTCCAGCCCTCTTTGGGGATGCCCTCGTGGGCGTTCAGCAGCGATTGCACCAGCATCGCCGCGCGCTGGTATTGCCCGCTCACGCCCACGGACTGGGTATTGCCGCCCAGGATTTGGTAGAGCAGCGACAGGCTCAAGCCCATGATGGCGATGGCCACCAGCGCCTCCACCAGGGTAAAGCCTGCGTGGCGCGAAAAATGGCGCGGAAAAGAGCGCAAGGGGGAACGTGTCGCGGCGGCGGTCACGGCAGCAGCGCCTCCTGCGTGATGTCGCCCGTAAGCCAATCGACCCGCACGCGCGTGCCGTCGCCTGTGGGGCGCAGGATTTCGATGCTGCCGCCGGTGGCCCCGCCCTCGGGCAAAAACCAGATGGCGGCCGAGCGCGCGGCGTCCTGCCCCAAATCGGCCACGGTGGCGCGCAGCTCCAGCTCCGGGGCGAGGGTGTAGGTTTTGCTGCCGTAGTTGAAGCGCCTGGCCTGCAAGTCCAGCTCAAAACGCTGCACCTGGCCGCTGACCAGCGCCTCTTCGCGCAGCGTGCGCAGCGACGTCCACAGGCTGCGCACGGCATCGCGGTACTGCGCGCTTTCCTGAATGCGCACATACGCCATTGGCGCCAGGGCCGCCAGCATGGCGGCGATGGCGATCACCACCAGCAGCTCCACCAGCGTGAAGCCGCGCACAGCGCGCCGACGCCTTGAAGCCTTCGAACAGGCTCTCGAAGCCAAAGGGGAGTGCGACACAGCCAAAAAATCCAGCCAGAAAAGAGAAAGCCCGCCAACCGCAATAATTTTACAAATCAATGAGAAATAAAATACACCTTTTTAGGCATATTGGGTATAGATAGAAATTTCCATTGATTTGCAATCACCGTGCAGCTTATTGGCCGTTGGTGAGATCGGCGTTCTTGCCCTCGCCGCCCGGCACGCCATCGGCGCCGTAGGAGAGGATTTGCACGCCGCCCTTGGGGCCGGGGAATTTGTACTGGTAGGGCTTGCCCCAGGGGTCGGTGGGCAGGGCTTTCATGTAGGGGCCGTTCCAGGCGATGACGTTGCCCGGGCGCGTCATCAGCGCCTGCAAGCCTTCGCTGGCGCTGGGGTAGCGGCCGGTGTCGAGGTGGAACACATCCAGTGCTTTTTCGATTTCGGCGATTTGCACCTGGGCCGTTCTGGACTGCGAGCCGCCCAGGGCGTTCATCACCTGCGGGCCCACCAGGGTGGCCAGCAGGGCCAGGATGGCCACGATGACCAGAATTTCAATCAGCGTGAAACCGCGCTGCAACGAGCGCGCCATGCGGCGCGCAGAGCCTGCGGGGCGGGAGAACATGGAAAGCGGCATACAACTCTCTCTTGAACAAAAAAACGAAAAACACCGGCGCTGCGGGCGCACAGGCCCCGTCAGGCCACCGCCTGGTTGATGGACAAAATGCCCATCATCAGCGACACCAGGATGAAGGCCACCAGCACGCCCAGCACCACGATCATCAGCGGGCTGAGCAGCGTCAGCGCGCGTTTGATGCCCGTCTCGACCTCGCGGTTGAGGATATCGGCCAGCTCCAGCGCCATCGCGCCGATCTTGCCCGTCTCCTCCCCCACGCGGATCAGGTTGATGGCCAGCGGCTCGAAGATGCCCAGCTTGCCCATCGCATCCACCACGCGCGCGCCCTCCTTCACGGCCGGGGCCACGCGCAGCAGCGGGGCGCGCAACACCTGGTTGCCCACGGTGTCGGTCGCAATGCCCAGCGCGGTGAGCATCGGAACGCCGTTGCCCAACAAGGTTCCCCAGGAGCGGGCAAACAGCGTCAATTGGTAACGCGCCACCAGCGCGCCGATGACGGGCAGGCGCAGCACGCGCTCCTGCCACCAGGCGCGCCCGGCGGGCGAGCGCAACCAGCGCCAGCCCAGATAGCCCGCCAGCGCCAGCGCCAGCGCCAAGCCCCAGGCCAGGAAGAAATCGCTGGAGGCCATCAGAATTTGCGTGGGCAGCGGCAGCGCATCGCCCACATCGGCAAACATGGGCCGAAAGCGCGGCACCACGAATACCATCATGAACACCAGCACGGCCACGGACATGCCCATCAGAATCAGCGGGTAGATGGAGGCCGAAACCACGCTCTCGCGCAGCGCGCGCAGCCGCTCCATATGCTCGACCAGGCGCGCCAGCACGCCCGCCATCTGGCCGCTGACCTCGCCCGAGCGGATCATGTTGACGTAGAAGTCGTCGAAGTGCTGCGGGTGCCGCGCCAGCGCCTTGCTGAAGGGGGCGCCGCCTTTGACGGCATCGAGCACATCCTGCACCAGCGCCCGCATGGCGGGCTTGTGGCTCATGTCGATGAGGACTTTGAGCGCGCTGTCGAGCGCCAGGCCCGAGCGCAGCATGATGGTCAGCTCGCTGGTCATGGCGCGGATGTCGTCGCGGTTGACAGGCCCCCTGTTCTTGCGGCTGGCCTTGGCCGTGCCCAGCAAGGCGGCGCTGGCCGAAGCCGCATCGGCGTGCCGGGCCTGCACGACTTCGCTGGCGCTGGCCGGGGCCAGGTGCAGCGGGTGCAAGCCGCGCTCGCGCAGCAGCTTCATGGCCTGCGGCACATTGGCCGCCGCGATCACGCCGGTGTTGATCTGGCCGCTGGCGTTGGCGGCGCGCCAGGCGTAATCAGGCATCGCTTTGGTCCTGCGTCACGCGGGTGACTTCTTCCAGGCTGGTCACGCCCGCGGCGGCCTTGCGCAGCCCGTCCTCATACAGGCTGAGCATGCCGCGCCGGGCGGCCAGGCTGGCCAGTTCGGCCGCGTCCTTGCCGTCCAGAATGGCGCGGCGCAGCACCTCGTCGAGCGCCATCAGTTCGTGGATGCCGGTGCGCCCCTTGTAGCCCGAGCCACGGCAGTGCTCGCAGCCCACGGGGCGGTACAGCGTCTGGCCCGGCTGCAAAAAGCGCGCCAGGCCGGTTTCTTCCAGCACATGCGGGGCCAGATCGTGCGGCTGCTTGCAGTGCGGACACAGCGTGCGCACCAGGCGCTGGGCCAGCACGCCGTTGACCGATGAGGTGATGAGGTAACGCTCCACGCCCATGTCCTCCATGCGCACGATGGCGCCGGGCGCGGTGTTGGTGTGCAGGGTGGAGAGCACCAGGTGGCCGGTGAGCGCGGACTGCACGGCGATCTGCGCCGTCTCGCCGTCGCGCATCTCGCCAATCATGATGATGTCCGGGTCCTGGCGCAGGATGGCGCGCAGCGCGTTGGCAAAGGTGAGGTTGATCTGCGGGTGGACTTGAATCTGGTTGATGCCCGCCAATTGGTATTCCACCGGGTCTTCCACGGTGATGATTTTCTGGCTGTCGGCGTCGAGCTTGGCCAGGCCGGCGTAGAGCGTGGTGGTCTTGCCCGAGCCGGTCGGCCCGGTGACCAGGAAGATGCCGTGCGGCTTGGCCAGCAGCTCGTTGAAGCGCGCCAGCGTATCGGGGGCAAAGCCCATGTCGTCCAGATTCAGGCGCACGCTGGCGCGGTCGAGCACGCGCATGACGATGCTCTCGCCATACACCGTGGGCACGGTGGAGACGCGCAAGTCCAGCTCGCGGCCCTTGACGCGGGTCTTGATGCGGCCGTCCTGCGGCAGGCGGCGCTCGGCGATGTCCAGGTGCGCCAGCAGCTTCACGCGCGAACCGACGGCGGGCGCCAGGCGCTGGGGGATGATTTCGGCCACGTGGATGACGCCATCGACGCGGTAGCGCACATGCAGGCCGTCCTCGAACGGCTCCAGGTGGATGTCCGAGGCGCGCATGTCGATGACGCGGCCAATGATGGTGTTGACCAGCTTGATGACCGGCGCTTCGCTGGCCAGGTCCTTGAGGTGCTCGACGAAATCGGCCGCATCCAGACCGCCGAGCAAATCGTCCGCGCTGGCCTCCTCGGCCTGCCGGGCGGCGGCCTCGGCCTGGTCCAGCGCGCGCTCAATGTCGCTCTCCAGCCCCAGGTAGGGCACGATCTGCAAGCCCGTGGCCAGGTGCAGGGCTTTGCACACGAACTCGTCCTGCGGCACGGCCAGGGCCACGGCCAGCGTGCCCGCGCCAGCGGCGGTATCGGTTGCATTGGCTGCATTCGCGGTATCGGCGGCGCTGGCGTCGTGGGCCCCTTCTTCCACCGCAGCGGCCTCGCCGCCCTCGCGCAGCCAGAGCGGGAACACGCCGTGCGTGCGCAAAAAACCGGGCGCCAGCCCGGGCACTTCCAGCGGGGCCTGGGGGTAGTCCTCGGCGCGCGCCAGCGGCACGCCCAGTTGCTGCGCCAGCACGGGCATCAAATCGGCTTCGGAGACAACGCCCAGGCGAATCAGCACGCGGCCCAGCATGCCGCCCATTTCCTGCTGCGCAGCCAGCGCCCGCTCCAGATCGCGCGGGCCTAGCTTGCCCGCCTGCACCAACAGCTCGCCCAGCTTGTGGCGGCTGGCCGCAGCGGGGGCGGAAACGGGCTGGTGGGCTGGCGCAGCAGCGGCGGTGGATTCAAACAGGGACACGGTGCAACTTCCATGAGGACCATCGGGATGCAGCAGGGCCTGGGCCGCTGGCCCGGGCGCCAAAGCGCGCCATTGTATAGAGCGCGCCCATGTGCGCTACGCGCCTTCCGGGGCTTTGCCTTATTTCAAATCAAAAGCAAAAAACGTTACCAGTTTCGGTAACATGGTATTCATTTTTTGAAATTAAAAATGATTTTTGATTTGTAAAATCATCAACACCCTTGCGGACTGCGCCCGCCCAGGTGGCGGCCCAGCTCGCGGCGCACCTGCTCGCGCACGGCAGCGTAGTCGGGAAATTGCACGGTGTAGAGCACGGCCGCCTCGCGTTCGAGCACCACCGTCGCGCCGGTGATGCCGCGCCGCTCCAGATTGCGCTTTTGCTGCTGGGCTGCCGCTTCGCTGGAGAAGCGCCCCAGCGAGAAACCGCCCGCATGCGGGCCGGAGCGCAGGCGCTCGAAAGCGATGTTTTTGCTTTGCAGCTCGGCCCGGCGCGCGTTGCTGAGCAAATCGTCGTTGACCTTGGCCCACAGCACCATCCAGCGCCCGTTGACGCTTTGCTGCTCCCAGCGCCATTGGGCGCGCGGCCACGATTGCAGCACGGCCCGCACCGGCTCGGCCTGCTCGGCCGTCAAGGGGCCAAAGGCCATGCACTGCTTGGGCGCGGGGGGCGCCGGAGGCGGAGGCGGGGGCGGCATGGACGCAGGCGGGGGCGCTGGTGCAGCGGGCGCAGGCGGGGGGGAATCCTCTTGCGCAGGCGTGTCCGGCGCAGCCGCTTCGCTGGCCTGCGGCGGCGCGGCCAGCTCTTGCGGCGCTTGCCCAGCCTCAGCCAGCGGCGGCGTGTTTTGCGCCACCAGCACGGGGATGACGGGGGGCGGGCTGCTTTGCTGTGCGACCTCGGGCTGGGCGGGCGTTGGGGGGCGCTGCACCACCTGCACGGCCTCAGGCCGCAGCGGGGCATGGGCCTGGGGCGCGGCAGGCGCGGGCTGCGACGGCCCCAGGCCCAGCGATTGCAAATGTCCTCGCGCCCAGGCGAAATACACCGCATTGGCCACCAACAACAACACGATCACGATGCGCAGCATGGGTATCAGCTCCCTTCTTGTTGCAAGCTGCTCGGCCGGCTCTGGGCGAGCGGGCGCACGCTGACCTCGCCGCTATTGATATGCACCACTTGCCCGCCCAGCGCCAGCAGCAGTTGGCCTTGTGCATCCACCCCCAGGCCCTCGCCCTGGCGGCCATCGCTGAGCACCACGGGCAGGCCGGCCAGCACATCCCAGGCGGCAAACGCGGGCTGGAAGGCGGCAAAGCCTTCGGCCTCGAACTGGCGCACGGCCGACAACACGGCGGGCGCCAGCAGATGCAGCACCGCGCCCGCATCGGGCGAAACGCCCGCCCACTCGGCCACGCTGGCCATGCCGACGCGAGCCGCGCCCAAGTCATGCAAGCGGGCGGCGGCATCGCCCGCCTGCGCAGGCAAGGTCTGCGGCAGCAGGTTCAGGCCGATGCCGATGACGGCGTAGCGCATCTGGCGCAGGGGCAAGGCGGGGCTGGCGGCTGCGGCGGGCAGGGCCACTACGGCCTGCGGGGCCGAAGCCGTTTCAATCAGAATTCCGGCCATCTTGCGCATGTGGCCCGCGCCATCGATCCACCACACATCGTTGGGCCATTTCAGCCCCAGGCGGCCTGCCGACGCGGCCACGCCTTGCGCGCGCGCCCAGGCTTGCAGGGCGGAGACCACGGCCATGCCCACCACCAGCGACAGGCCCGACCAATCTTGCGGCGCCAGCGACAGGCCCAGGCTGAAGGTCAGCGCCTGGCCGGGCTGGCTCTGCCAACGCCTGCCCAGGCGGCCGCGCCCGGCGGTTTGCGCATCGGCCACCAGCAGCGCGGGCGCTGACTGGCCCAGCGCGGCGCGGCGCATCAGCTCGGTGTTGGTGGAGTCGATGCTCGACAGCCATTGCAGCGCCAGCCCCGGCCAGGCGGCCTGGGCGGCTTGCTCGATCCGGCCGTGCCAGGGGTTGTGGGGCGCGCTCATGCACCGCCCTCCTGCGCCGGGCCGGGCGGATTGGGGTGGGTGCCGGGATGGCCCGCGCCGTCAGGGTTGCCGCCCCCAGGCTTGCGCTTGGGCGCGCGGCGGCGGGTTTTGAGCATGGTGCCGCGGCAGGAGGGCGCGCCGCACAGGCAGGCGTAATCCTTTTTCAGCGCGGCGGTGATGCGCGGCACGTCGATCTCCAGCGCGTAGTCGTAAAACAGCTCCTGCCCGGCGGCAATGGGCGTGGTGGCGACGATGAAGACGCGGCCTTGCCCGTCCTCCTCCGTCTCGCAATTGGGTTCGCAGGAATGGTTGATCCAGCGCGCGGAATTGCCCTGCACGCCGCCGTCGATCACCTCGCCCGCGTCGGTCTGGAAGAAGAAGGTGTGAAACGGGTCGCCCTGCTGGCTGTCGTGGCGGCGCTCGGCCTCCTCCCAACTGATGCGCTCGCCCTTGTATTCCAGCACCACCTCGCCCGGCGCAATATCGCGCACGGCGTACACGCCCTTGCCGTGCACGCCCGAGCGGCGCACCTGGGTTTTGCGCCCCCGCAGGCGAGCGCCCTGGGCGGCGCGGCCCGCCTGCGGCGGCTCTTGCAAAGGCGCCACAGCGCGGCGCGGCGGGTTTTGGGGCATGGGGCAAACAAACTCTGCTAACTTATAAAAAAGACCCGCGCAACCGTGCCCGGGCCGTGTGCAAGCGGCCCATTGTAGTGCCCGAGCAGCGCCCGCCCCATCGTGCAGGCGTGGCTTGGGCAGGCGCTTCATTCGGGTCATTTTTACATATCAAAGTAAAAACTATTTTACGAAAATATTGCCAAAACAAGGGTATTTTGTTTCCCTTTGATTTGTAATCAATACCGCTTTCCGCGCCCCGCCTGACAGCCCCTTCCCTACCGCCAGCTACGCCCCATGTCCAAATCCCTGGTCATTGCCGAGAAACCTTCCGTCGCCCAAGACATCGTGC
>JAUMYU010000002.1:58591-76469 GCA_030528485.1 Comamonadaceae bacterium | reverse complement strand
GGCCCGCTTCGGGCTCTTGCGGCTGGGCCAGGCGCAGGTGCAGGATGTCCTGCGCACGGCCGCGGAACACGGCCAGGGCGCGGTGCGAGGGCACCTTGGCGATCGGTTCGTCGTATTCGTGGTAGTCCTTGAACTTGGCGATTTCCGGGTCTTGCGGGTTTTTGCCCTCGATCAAGCGGCTGCTGAGTACGCCGCCTTCCCACAGCCACTGGCGCATGGCTTGCACCAGCGCCGCATCCTCGGCCCAGCGCTCGGCCAGGATGTCGCGCGCGCCATCGAGCACCGCTTGCACGGTGGTGAAGTCGCTGCCGTCCTCGCCTTTTTCGGCTTTGACGTAAGGCTGCGCGGCCTCGGCGGGGGTGAGGCTCGGGTCGGCAAACAGCGCATCGGCCAGCGGCTCCAGCCCGGCTTCGCGCGCGATCTGGCCCTTGGTGCGGCGCTTGGGCTTGTAGGGCAGGTACAGGTCTTCCAGCTCCTGCTTGGTCTGCACCTGGGCGATGGAGGCGGCCAGTTGCGGCGTGAGCTTGCCCTGCTCCTCAATGCTTTTGAGCACCGCGCGGCGGCGCTCTTGCAGCTCGCGCAAGTAGCCCAGGCGCTCTTGCAACGTGCGCAGTTGGGCGTCGTCCAGCCCGCCAGTGGCTTCCTTGCGGTAGCGCGCGATGAAGGGCACGGTCGCGCCTTCGTCGAGCAGCTTGACGGCCGCTTCGACCTGGCGCACAGCCGCGCCCAGCTCCTGCGCAATCAGTTGGTGGATGGCTTGTTGGGCCGCGTCAGCGAGAGGGGCAGAGGACATGGGCAATCGTTGGGGTAAAAAGAAAAACGCGCGAGTTTGCCATAGCCGGACATAAATCCATCCAGGGCCCGGAAGCTGATCTATAGTGCGCGCGCCGCATGCGGCGGCCTGAATATGCAGGGATTTTGTTCTTGAATGACGACCGAAAATCTTTATCCAGCCCTTTATCGCGCGCTGATGTGCTGCGACGTGGATGAAAAAATCCGCCAGATTTACGCCATTTATTATGGCTATCGCGATGGTTTGTTTCACCGCGAGAAAATCCCGGTGGTTTCCGTGCCCGATGCCGGGCGGCCTGCCAAACCGCCCTTGGTGGCGCCGCGCGACGTGCGCCAGCGCGGGCTGGGCAGCGTGGAAGGTTTGCAAGCCATGCTGCACGCCATTGCGCATATTGAATTCAATGCCATGAATCTGGCGCTGGATGCGGCCTACCGCTTCCAGGATATGCCGGAGGATTTTTACCGCGACTGGATCCGCGTGGCCAAGGAGGAGGCCTACCACTTCAGCCTGATGCTGCAACGCTTGCGCGATGTGGGCGCCGATTACGGCGACTTCCCCGCCCACGCCGGTTTGTGGGAAGCCTGCGTGGAAACCGAGCACGATGTCATGGTGCGCATGGCCCTGGTGCCGCGCGTGATGGAGGCGCGCGGGCTGGATGTCACGCCCCATATTCAGGAGAAACTGCGCCAGGCGGGGGAAAACCGCGCCGCCCGGTTATTGGATGTGATTTACCGCGACGAGCACGGCCACGTTGCCATTGGCTCGCATTGGTTCAAATACTGCTGTGCGCAGCGCCAATTGGATTGGCGAAAAACCTTTGAATCATTATTGACGGGCTATTTGCGCGCCAAAATCAAAGGCCCGTTCAATATGCAGGCGCGTTTGCAGGCCGGTTTTGACGATTTGGAAATGGCAATGCTGCAAAGCCTGGACGGCCAGAGCTGAAAAATTCCCGCCAGTGGCGCTGCCTACAATCGCCACCCTTTTGCATTGCCCGAAAGCCCATGCGCGCTGCTTCTACCCACGACTCCAACGCTGCCAACGACTTCAGCGGCCACACGCCGATGATGACTTGGTGTATGTCCCAATGAGAGGCGGGCAATGGATTCAGAAAAGTTACGCCAAAAGTTACGCCGGGTAGAGTTGCGCCAAAGAGTGGGCAAAAGGCCGCAAGAATGGGCGATTCCGGGCGTTGAAAGAGGGTAGGCTACCCCCAATCAATGAAAACACCCCCACGGGCCTAAAATCAAGGGCGAAACAGACACATTTAGCGCGGGGGCGTGGCGGGGTTCAGAGCGCGCGCCGCGGCTCGGCGCGCCTCACCCTCAAATCGCCCCGGGAAGGCATCTGATCGGGCGCTGGGGGTGTTGAAAACGATTTTTGAGGGGCGCTCTGGGGTGCATGGATTTGAAAGTCTCTCTACGGGGCTGTAAATGCGTCCCATTGGTATGTCAAGAATTGCGCCTGTCGCTCGGCAGTTCGAGGCCCTGGCGTTGGGCCAGCTCTCGAACGGCTCGCGTCACCATTTCCACCTGTGGGATGCCCATATGTGCAGCGAGCTGCTCAATCAAAGCGATGTCCGAGCGATGCATGCTGAAGGACTTCTTCCCGATGCCTCTTTTGAGATCGCTGCGTTGCTGAATTTGGGCCTTGGTCATTGCCATGTCGTAAAACTCCGTGTAGTATTCGGGGGGTAGGGGAGGCGACCCTCTCGGGCCGCCCCTTCTGCGATTAGTAAGCCGGGAGGCTTACCAACAACAGAAAGATCAGGATGCAGGCTTTAATCAACATCTGAATCTCCCGTTAATGCCCTTAAGCACAATTGCAGGTTAGGCGTTTAACCTTTATCGGTTCTGCAATAACCGATGGTCTTATTATAACCCTACTTGCAATGGATGCGGGGAAACTTGCGTCTTTTTTTGTGTTTTTTGGCAAATTTTTTCAAGCCCGTCAGGCATCAACGCCTGGGCGGGCTTTTATTTTTCCTGATCGGGCCAGATTTATGTACGGTGTGCTTGCATGTTTTTATGAAAAAATGGCCGATGATGCAGCAAGATACGCTTAACCAGATGAATCAAGAGGATGATGCACTTTTTTGAATTGCTGTTTGCATTTATGCTGATGATTCGGGTAGCCGCTCAATTGACAACGTTTATTTGTGTGGCTCTTTTGCTTGCTGGTTTGACACTGAATAAGCGTCTTGATCGAATCGGAAAATTTCACGGTTTGGAGCTTGATGTTTCCATTCCATTTGTTCCGCAATCGGCGGCTCAATTCGGGATTGTTGCCTTGCTTGGTTTTTTATGTTGGATCGTTGCCAAAATGGCAAAGGATTTTGAGCGGTACAAATAACGCTCTTGAAATGAAAAAGCCCCGCACACGCGGGGCTTTCATGCAAAAAGCGCGGAGGCTCTAACTGCTGGATGCCGTTTCCGCGATCGCGTCCGGATCGACCAGCGCGCCCATATCCTGCATTGCAGCGGCCACGCGGCGCAGCGCCGCTTCATCCAGGGCCAGGCGGGCGGCCATGAAAAAACACATATGCAGGTTCAGCGGGCGCGGAGTTGCGCCGCCCGTGTACTTGCGCCACTGGCTATTGCCGGAAACGCTGAGCAGCTCGGCCATTTGCGTGCCGGTGTAGCCGAGGCGATCCTTGAGGCGGGCGAGATCATCAGTGGTGGGAGGGGTGTAGTCGATCATGGACAGCAAAGGCGGCCCGTGTGGGCCGCCAGATTGAAATCACGAGAGAACCAACTTGGCAAACGCCAGTGTCGCGCCAATGATGGTTGCAGCCACCATGACCGGATACCACCACCGTTCACGCTCGATTTTCAAAGCCTCGATTTGCATCTTGTTGCGCTCGGCCTCCAACTTGAGGCGCTCCTCATACAGCTTTGCCGCCTCGCCTTGCAGCTTCAGCGCCTCCTGCACGAGCTTGCGGGTTTCCGCAACCATCTTAGAAATCTCGACGCTCTCGCGATCCGTTGTTTCCATGCCTTCTTCCTTTCGGGTTCGGGTCGGCACCATTGCGCAACCACTGGAATGAATGTAGCCCCTTTGGGGCTATTTGTCAAGAGTAGCCCCCCTGTTTGCTCCTGCCCATCAAGCCGTCCTTTTTGTCAGGGGGACGGCGCACCCCCACCGCCCGGCAGCTCGTAGCGCGTAAACCGCACCACCTCCTGGCCGAGCGCATCGTTAATCCCCAAAAACCGCTGTTGCAGCGGCTCAATCTCGTTGCGGGCAAACACCAGCGCCGCTTTTTCCACATCGCCAAACCCGCCCGTGTTGTTGGGCACCACCCCCATCAGCTGCGGCGGCACGCGATGCGCGGCCATCGCGCCCAACCCGCCCGTCATGCGCGTGCCCGCCGGGGGCAGCGCCGAAATGACCTACGACGGGCATACATGGATTGAGCAATAACGGAGAGCGCAACATGAGCGATTACGCTGCATTGTTTGGCGGCGGCAAAAAACCGCCCGTAACCATCCCCCTGTGGTTTCTGGAGTCGGGCACATGGACGGCCCCGGTAAAAGGGCGCGCCATCGTGCACATGATCGGGGCCGGGGGATGCGGGTATTTGGGAGCAACCAACTACAGCATTCCAGCCAGTTCGCCAAATACATGTGGCGGGGCCGGTGCATGGGGAATGAACTGTTTTGATTTGCAGGCGGGCGACGAGTTGAATGTGCTGATCGGGGCAGGCTCCATTGCGCCATACGGCCACAACGGCGGCACTTACATGGACGGCGGCCCCAGCATCCTCAAAATCAACAACGAACAAAAAATGCATATCCCCGGCGGGCGGCATGGAAACAGGCCATTCGGGGAAAAAGAAACTGCCGACCCCACGGGCGTGCTGCACGGCCACCGGGGCTACACGGCGTTGATGTCGCAGACCGAACACGCAAGCGGGCGGTTTGTGGGCGGCGACGTGGCGTTTCAGTGCAAACGGGTTTATCCGGGCGATCAACGCACGTATGCACACGGGGCATTGATCGGTTTTGATCCTGTGCAGTGGGGGATCGTCTCGTTGCGGCCTAAAAACTTGGACTATTTTGCATCGAGAGACAACGGGCGGTTCTCGATCCTCACATACGCCAATTCAATCCGCGATGACCGTTTTGGGCGAGGGGCAAAGCAGTACATCGAATCGGGCTCACAAAAATACTGGATGCCAGGCATAGGCGGGGGCGGCGGATTCAGCAATGAACTGGCGTACACGACAGGCGGGGCCGGTTACGCATTTGTCCAGTTTCTCGCGGAGGTGTAACCCATGCCGATGTACCTGATTGACAGCGAGGACGGGCCATTTGTTTTGCTCGCCGACGAGGACTACATCAACGATTACTACCCGGACGCCCAATTGCTCGATGCCTACGAGGCCGAGGCGTATGAGGAGCCGGAGCATGTCCAGGTCATCACCCGCAGGCAAGGGCTGCTGGCCATCTACCGGCAAAAGCACGTCACCGAGGAAAACATCCAGGCCATCATCGACCAGATGATCGGCACCTGCAAACGGCGGCAGATAGTGATCTGTCCCAGCCGGGGCCAGCGCCGGGGTATTTCGGCGCCAGGGTGGCGCCATGGTGAAAACGCAAAAAAGAAACAAAAATGCTTGCAAACGAAAGCATTAAAGATTACAGTAGCGCCATGTTCAATAGATGAAAGGCGGTATGAAAACCAGCGAGTTCAGAAAACAGCTTGAATCCCAGGGAGTTAGGGTAGAGCAAGGCGCCAAGCACGCAAAGCTTTACTACAAAGGCAAACAAACAACGCTGCCAAGACACGAAGGAAAGGAGATAGGCAAAGGCTTGCAGCACAAGATACTGAAGCAATTGGGAATCAAGTAGACGAAGCGGCCGCCGTGGGCGGCCTGCCCTGAACCGCAAACGTACCGACGAAGATATGCAGTACCCAGTGTTCTTTGAGAAAGACCCCGAAAACGGCTACCTTGTGTCGTTTCGGGATATTCCGGAGGCGATCTCCTGCGGGGAAACCTTGGATGAGGCCCGCGAAATGGCGCTTGACGCCCTGGTCACCGCGATGGATTTTTATTTCGAGGATCGCCGTATGGTGCCGCCCCCGAGCGAGCCGATAGAGGGTGAGGAGCTCATCACGCTGCCCGAAT
The DNA here is from genome assembly GCA_030528485.1 of Comamonadaceae bacterium. Classification (GTDB taxonomy): domain Bacteria; phylum Pseudomonadota; class Gammaproteobacteria; order Burkholderiales; family Burkholderiaceae_C; genus Lampropedia. Next base: position 70,548 of record JAUMYU010000002.1, on the reverse strand, counting down.
CCGTAGCCGTCAAAGTGCAGCTGCTCAACGCCCGCCTCCGTGAGCAGGTGCGCCCCGTGGATTTGGCCCAGCGCATGGGCATCAAACGGCAAGAGGTCAACCGCATCCTTGACCTGCACCACAAGACCAAGATCGATACCCTGAGCGCCGCATTTGCCGCGCTGGGCTACAAGCTGGAAATCAAGGCGCAACGCCTGTAACCCCGCAAGCCTTTTTGGCCCGCAAAGCCTGCCTGCCTGTCCATCAGGGGGGCAGGCTTTTTAACGGGCGCAACGTACACCCGCCACCTACAGCCCCAAAGGCTGGCGGCCCGCCACGCGCTGCATGACCATAGGGCATCCCGAACCCTCACTAGGAGATCGCCTATGTCCCTGGCCGAATACCATCACGGCGTGCGCGTGCAGGAGCTGTCCGATGGCAGCAGCAGCCTCAAAATCGTCAGCACCGCCATCATTGGCCTGATCGGCACGGCCCCCAATGCCACGTCCGACCTGCCCGTCAACGAACCCCGGCTGTTTACCAGCATGCGCAAAGCCATTGCCGCAGCGGGCAATGGCGGCACCCTCAAGAGCGCGCTGGAGGCCATCGCAAGCCAGTCCTCGCCAGTCGTCGTGGTCATCCGCGTGGAAGAAGGGCAGGGGTCGGACGACGACGAAAAAGCCGCCGACCAGATCAGCAAAACGGTAGGCACGACCACCGGAAACCAGTACACCGGCGTGCAACTGCTGCGCACGGTGCAGGCCAAACTTGGCGTCAAACCCCGCATCATCGGCGCGCCCGGGCTGGACGCAAAACCCGTCGTCGATGCCATGGTCAGCGTCGCGCAAAGCCTGCGCGCGTTTGTCTATGCCAGCGCCTGGGGCGCAACCGACGTCAGCAGCGCCCTGAACTACCGCAATCAGTTCGGCGCGCGCGAGCTGATGATTATTTGGCCGCACTTCAAACACTGGAGCACCACCGAAAACGCCAGCGTGCCCGCGCCCACCGTCGCCTACGCCATGGGCCTGCGCGCCAAAATCGACCAGACACAGGGCTGGCACAAGACCCTCACCGAGCCGCCGCTCATCAAGCAGGAAGTCGCCGCGCTCAAGCCTGCCGATCTGGTCGCCCTGGGCGTGGAGGTCGTGGGTTTTTTCGTGCCGCAGCAGACGCAGCAGTGAGATGGCCCGCGCGGGTAGAGGAGTTCTACGCCGACGTGGCCATGATTTTTCATTGGGGCCCGGCTGTCATGGACGGCATGGCCCTGGCCGAATTGGCCCAATGGCGCGATCTGGCCGTGCAACGCTGGAATCAGGTCAATAGCGCCGCGCAACAGTAGGTGTTACCATGGGCCATGCTCACCAATATCATCATCATCGTTGCCGCCCTGTGGACGGCAGCCGCCATCGGTGCTGTGATCTGGGGATTCTGCGCGGCAGTTGCGCAAGTCCTGTTTGGCCGGTACTGACGGCGACGGCACGCGCGGCGCGCCCGCAAGGGGCGGGCCGTGTCTGACCTGCGCCTGCAAGTCATCCTGGGCGTGCTCGACAAAGCCAGCGCGCCCCTGAAAAAACTCAAGCAAGGCAGTGGCCAGACCGGCCAAAGCCTGGAAGAACTCAAGGCCAAACTGGCCGGGCTGCAAAAACAATCGCGCCTCATGGATTCGCTCAAGGCGGGGCAGGAGGCGTTCCAGAAAATGGGCCGCGATATAGGGGTAGCGAAGGCCCAGCTACAGGCCATGCAGCTTGCGGGCAATGCCTCCGAGTCGCAGATGAAAAAGCAGCGCGCGCTGATCGAAAAACTCACCGCCAGCTACAACAAGAAAAAAACCGTGCTCATCGGCATGCGCAGCCAGCTCAACCGCATGGGCGGGGGCGCGCTGGCCACGCAAGAGGCATTGCGCCAAAAAATCGATGCGACCACGGCGGCCCTGAAAAGGCAACAAGAGACGCAAGAAAGGCTGGATCGGTACGCCAAAGCACACTCCAGCGCATTGATGCGCAGCGGCGCGGCCGCCGCATTTGGGGCGGGCACGCAACCGACAACGCAGCATATCTACCGGGTGCATATCGCCGATTACGACCTGGATCGCGAGAGCATCGAAAGCATGGCCGCTGCGGGCCTGCTGCCGTGCGTGGAGGTGCTGGCCGATGATGGCGATGAGGCCATGCGGGTCGCCGTGGCGTTTTGCCCGGGCGCAGTCCACAGCGTGGAAAGGGTGGACGCATGATGGCCGCTACCCAATGTGTTACAGTCGCCGCGCGCTGCGGACATGGCAGCGCCGGGATTGGCGTCCCGACAGCGCAGGCGGCGGAAAGCCGCAACCACCGCAAGTTTTGCGGCTTTCATCATTCTGGCCCCGTTTATGGCGGCCTGAACGTGGGGCCGCAAGGCCGCCGGTTTTTGGCCTCCGCCTGTGCGCCGGTACGCCAACCCGTTCAGGCTGCCGCCCTGATTGGCGTCCGGGTGGCAGTTGACTTAACTGCACATCAGGAGGCCGTCATGGCAATTCTTCCCCTGGGCGCAACCGCGCCCGCATCTGGCGCGCCCGCGCCCATTCCCTTCCAATTTGGCAACTACCCGGTGCGCGTCGTCATGCGCGACGGCGCGCCGTGGTTCGTGGCCGCTGACGTCTGCACGGCGCTTGGATACGCCAACCCGCGCGATGCTGTGGCAAAGCATCTCGACCATGACGAACGCTCGACCGTAGCGAATAGCTACGGTCAGGCAGGGAACGGCGCACAGCAGTTCACCATCATCAACGAATCCGGCCTGTACGCCCTGGTGCTGCGCAGCCGCAAGCCGCAGGCGCGGCGTTTTGCCAAGTGGGTGACAGGCGAGGTGTTGCCGAGCATCCGCAAGACGGGCGGCTACGGCCCGGCCACGGCCCCGGCATCGCTGGCCGGCAAACGCTGGGAACTGGTATTCGACCATCGCGGCGGGGCGAGCCTGCGCCCGCTGCCGCAAACGGATTTGGCCGAGCAGGTCATCCAGGCGCTGCAAGACCCGGGGGCGCTGTACCCGACGGTGCAGCTGCACAGCTTGATCAACGTGGCCACGGCGCGCCTGGCGGCACGGGCCGCAGGTCGCGCGCTGGCTGGCAAGAAGAAGGGGGCCGCATGAAAACGCACAACATCATGATCGATATCGAGACGCTGGGCTGCGCGCCGGGCAGCGTCATCATGTCCACCGGGGCGGTTTATTTCCAGCCGGGTTGGGTGCCGACGCTGGACGATGCGGACGATTTCGTTTTTTACGGCGAGATTTCCCAGACGTCGTGCATTGCGGCGGGGCTGGTGTGCGATGAGGCGACGCGGCAATGGTGGGCGGGTGTGACAGACCTGACCGCACGCGGTGTCGTGGAGCGCACGGCAGCGGCGGGTGCAAAGCCGCTGGCGTATGTGCTGGGGCAGTTTGCGCAATGGCTGCGCAAGCACCGGGACGCTGGTTTTGACGTTTGGGCGCGGGGGCCGTCGTTTGATCTGGCGTTGCTGGCCAGCGCGTACCGGGCCATTGGCGTTGAGCTGCCGTGGCGCTACCAAGATGAGCGGTGCGTGCGGACGGTTGCAAGCCTGCCGATGGCCGCGCCGTTTGAGAGCAAGGGGGAGTGCCATCACGCGCTGATGGATGCATTAGCGCAGGCGCGGCAGGTGGCCGAAACGCTGGGTAGGCTGAAAGATGGGGGGCAATCATGAGCGTGGTCATCATGCAGTTTGCGCCTGCGGCGCTGGATCGGGATCATGCTGCGGCGTATTGCGCGTTGAGCCGCTCGACGTTTGAGCGGCTTGTGCGCGAAAAAATCGCGCCGCAGGCGCGGCAGGTGGGCGGCAAGCGGGTAGTGTGGCTGCGCGCTGAGCTGGATGCGTGGTTGTTGAGCAGGCCGCCATCGGAGCAGTTGCCGCCGGAGAACACGGGGGCGGGGCGGCAAAGGTCGCTGGTTGCGTAAGGCTGGTCAGTTGCCTGGCTGTGTCGGTGCAAGCGCCTGCTGCACGGCATCGGCCAGGCGCTGCATGGTCTGCATCACATCATCAGGGACGCGCACGGGGCGGCCCTGTTTTGTGCCGCTCTCCCAATAGTTCCATGAGCGCAGCGAAACGTGGCCTACATGGGCGGCGCACCATGCGGCGCTGTGCCCGCTCAGTTCGCGCAATTGGCGCAGCGGGTTCGTGGTGGTTTGGTCAGGCATATGAAAAAAGGGGCTTGCGCCCCTTGGTTTACGACAGCAATTTGGCGATTGCCAATCCTGCGCCCAATGCGGTGCAGGCTACGACGACCGGATACCAGTAGCGTTCGCGCTGGAACTTGGTGGCTTCCGCGTGCAGCTTCATGGTTTCCGCCATGAGTTTGGCGATTTCGGCATGGATGCGCTCAATTTCAACGGGCGTCATTTTTGGGTTTTGCTTTTGCATGGGTTTCTCCTTGAGAATCTGCCCTGCACCATTGCAGCGGCATTGGGCGCATTGTAGTTCATATTTTTGCGAACCTCAAGGGTTTCGAGTGAGGATTTTTTCCCAATACGTAGTAACTTTGCCCAGCCATTCGCGCCGCTCCTGGTCGTAGGTGTGCCGGTCGTACACGCCTACGATTCCCGATGGCAGGTGGCCGATGACGGCCTCTGCGATGTGTTCTGGGCATCCCAGGCTGGATAGTTTGGTGCGCACGGTTCGGCGCAGGTCGTGCGCACCGAACCGGGAAATGGGCAGGGTTTTGGAGGCATTGGGGCGTTCCGGGCGAACGGCCCATAGCGCAACGCCGACGACTTTTTGCTCAACATGCGGGTATTTGCCGTCGCGGGAGGGGAATAGATGGCTGTTGCCGTAGAGCGCCCGGCGGCGTTGCACGATGTCCAGCGAGCGACCGATGAGGGGGATGCGCAGATCATCCGCTGATTCGTTGCGGCCCATTTTGAGTTTCGAGACGGGGACAGTCCACCACCAGCCGTCGGGTTCGTGCGCGATCTCTGCTCCCTCCATTTGCACGATCTCGGAGCCTCGCGCCCCTGTCCACAGGTACATCGTGATGATGTCCTCAATGAGTGCGGAGAAATTGGGTAGCCAGTGCAGCAGCGTGCAGACTTCCGGATCGGTGAGGGTGCGCAGTTTCCGGCCCATGTGCTGCCCTCCCACAATATGGCCGCGTGATCGCAGTTTGCCGCGCATGATCCGTCGCCACCAATTGGGCGTGCTTTCCGGGATTCGGCCTGCGTCAAGGGCGTAATCCCAGGCAGCGCCCAGTTCGCCGCGCAGATGCTGAGCCAGCACAGGCGCGCGGGCAGAGAGTTTTTCCAACAAATCGAATGCATCGGCTCGCCGGATTTCCGTTGCGGGGCGTTGCGCAATGCTGCCCGTGTACATGCGCAGGAGGCGCTCTACCTCAGCAGCGCCTTTCGGTTTGCGGTTGATGCGTATGTGCCCAGCCAGGTAGTCATCCATCAAATCCGCGACCAGATAGGCGTCACCGCGCGGTTTTTTCGCTGCTCTATCGGGCGGGCGCGCCGCTTTGCGTTGCGCGGATCGCTGCTGTGACAGGTCAACACCGGAATCACGCAGTGCGCGCAGCTCATCCCAGCGGCCCAACGCAGCGGGGTAGCCCATTGTCGGCCAATGACCGATGGCGATTTGACGCATTCGGCCATCGACCGGGCTTTTGTAGCGGTATTGCCATGTTTTGCGGCTGGCCGTGGCAACCAGCCGTAACCCTGGGGCCTCATCGAAAATAATGCGCCCCCCGGCCTGAAGGGCCTTGGCGCGGCGTGCATCAAACGGCATGGCGTAACTTTTCCGGAAGGGGTAGAAGGCTGTTTGGCGTAACTTCCTAGAAAAACGGCAAAAAAGTTACGCCGGGACGTGAAGTGTAGCCGTGCGAAGTGATGCGTAGTGAAGAAGTAAAAAACGGCAGGGATGATCTGTAACTCATTGATTTATAATGTTGTTAAATGGAAATCGCATGAAAAACAAGAGCTTGCAAGAAGGTTCTGATTTGCAGCACACGCCGATGATGACCCAGTACCTAACCCTCAAAGCCCAGCACCCGGACACGCTGCTTTTCTACCGCATGGGCGATTTTTATGAAATGTTCTACGACGATGCGCACAAGGCGGCGCGGTTGTTGAACATTACTTTGACGCAGCGCGGGCAATCGGCAGGGCAGCCCGTGCCCATGGCGGGCGTGCCGTTTCACTCGGTCGATACCTATCTGGCGCGGCTGATCAAGCTGGGCGAATCGGTGGCCATTTGCGAGCAAATCGGCGATCCGGCGGCCAGCAAAGGGCCGGTGGAGCGCAAGGTGGTGCGCATCGTCACTCCCGGCACGCTCACCGATGCGGCCTTGCTGCCCGACAAGCAGGAGGCGGTGCTGCTGGCCATCCACGAGGCGCAGGGCCGTCAGGCCAAGGGGCAGGCGCGCTATGGCCTGGCGTGGTTGAGCATCACCCAGGGCGTGGTGCATTTGGCGCAATGCAGCGCGGCGGCGCTGCACGGCTGGCTGGATCGCATTGGCGCCAGCGAAACGCTGTACAGCGCAGGCGCACCCGCGCAGGGCGAACACAGTCTGGACACCGTGCTGGCCCAGCGTCAGCTTGGCGGCCAGGGCAGCGCCGCCCAGGCTTTGCCCGCCTGGCAATTCGATGCGGCGCTGGGTGTGCGCAAGCTCACCGGGCAGTTGCAAGTGGCCAGCCTGCACGCCTGGGATGCCGCCGATTTGCCCCTGGCCCATGCCGCCGCCGCCGCGCTGCTGCACTACACCGCCCACACCCAGGGGCGCGACTTGCAGCATTTGCAAGGCATAGAAGTCGAGCGCGACGACGCCACGCTGCATCTGCCCGCGACCACGCGGCGCAATCTGGAACTGGTGCAAACCCTGCGCGGCGAGAGCAGCCCGACGCTGTTTTCCCTGCTGGACACCTGCGCCACCAGCATGGGCAGCCGCCAGCTCAAGCAATGGCTGCTCAACCCGCCGCGCGATCGCCGCATCGCCGCCCAGCGGCTGGAGCGCATTGGCGCCTTGCGCGCGGGCTCGGCGCTGCCGCTGTGGCAGCACTACCGGGGCGCGTTGCAGGGCGCGGCCGATGTGGAGCGCATCAGCGCCCGCATTGCGCTGGAGCAGGTGCGCCCGCGCGAGCTGGTGGCGCTGAAAAACACCTTGCGCCAGGCGCTGGCGCTGGCCAATGGCCGCCAGAGCGCCGATGTGGCGGATGCGCCGGATGCGCCGAGCGCGTCGGATGCCGCCGCAGGGCAGGGCGCGGCGGCGGGGCAAGGCGTTGCCAGTAATACCGAAAACTCCGCCTTTTGCCTTGACAGCCTGCTGGCCGCGCTGGCCGCGCCCGAGGGCTTGATCGACTTGCTGCAAGCGGCCATCGTGGAGGAACCCGCCGCGCTGGTGCGCGATGGCGGCGTCATCGCCAGCGGCTTTGATGCCGAGCTGGACGAACTGCGCGCCCTGCAAGACAGCGCCGATACCTTTTTGCTGGCGCTGGAAGCGCGCGAGCGCGAGCGCACCGGCATTGCCAACCTGCGCGTGCAATACAACAAGGTGCACGGCTTTTACATCGAAGTCTCCCAGGGCCAGTTGCACCGCGTGCCTGTTGATTACAAGCGCCGCCAGACGCTTAAAAACGCCGAACGCTTCATCACCCCGGAGCTTAAAACGTTCGAGGACAAAGCCCTCTCCGCCCAGGAACGGGCGCTGGCGCGCGAAAAACACCTCTACCAGCAACTGCTGGAGCAATTGCAGGCGCACATCCCCGCGCTCTACCGCATCGCCGGGGCGCTGGCGCAGCTTGATGCGCTGTGCGCGCTGGCCGAACGCTCGGCCACGCTGGGCTGGTGCGCGCCGCAATTTGCCATCGAGCCGTGCATCGACATCGTGCAAGGCCGCCACCCCGTGGTGGAAATGCGGCTGGCGCAAACCGCGCAAACCAGCTTCATCGCCAACGACACGGCCCTGGGCGGCAAGCGCCGCATGCAAATCATCACCGGCCCCAACATGGGCGGCAAATCGACCTATATGCGGCAGGTGGCCCTGATCGCCCTGCTGGCCAGCATGGGCAGCTACGTGCCCGCGCAAAGCTGCCGCATCGGCCCCATTGATGCCATCCACACCCGCATTGGCGCGGCAGATGACCTGGCCAACGCGCAATCGACCTTCATGCTGGAGATGACCGAGGCGGCGCAAATCCTGCACAGCGCCACGGCGCATTCGCTGGTGCTGATGGACGAAATCGGCCGTGGCACCAGCACCTACGACGGCCTGGCGCTGGCGGGCAGCATCGCCACCTATTTGCATGACAAAACCCAGGCTTTCACCCTGTTTGCCACCCATTATTTCGAGCTGACGGAGCTGCCCGCCAGGCTGGCGCACGCCATCAACACCCACGTGGCGGCGGCGGAGACAGGTGCGCACATCGTCTTTTTGCACGAATTGCAACCCGGCCCGGCCAGCCGTAGCTACGGCATCCACGTCGCCCGCCTGGCGGGCATGCCCGCGGGCGTGATCCAGCACGCGCGCGCCACACTGGAGCATTTGCAAAGCCAAGGCGCGCAGGCGCAGGGCGATTTGTTCAGCGCCGCGCTGGACGATGGCTTGGCTACAGCCGGGCCGGGCGATGAGGCCCTGGCGTGGGGAGCCGATGGGGTAGTAGCGGGGGAGGGCCCAAGCGCCCAGGCGCCCAGCGCCGTGGAGCAGGCTTTGGCGGCCCTGGATATCGATGCCCTCTCGCCCCGCCAGGCGCAGGCGCAGTTGTATGCGCTGAAGGATTTGCTGGGGCAAGCGTGAGCGCCTTGCAAGCCCGTTCAAAGGCGCCTTGTACTTTACAAATCAATAGGAAATAAAATTGCGTTGTTTTGGCATGATGGTATTAAAGTTGCTTTTACTATTGATTTGTATTATTTGATCGTGTCTTAGCTTGTGGGCAAGCGCAGTTGCGCTTGCAGGCCGCCCAGCTCGGCGCTGCGGCCCAGTTCCAGGGCGCCGCCCCAGCTATGGGCGATTTCCGCTGCCAGGCTCAGGCCCAGGCCGCTGCCGGGGGTGCGTTCGTCAAAACGCTGGCCGCGCTGCACGGCCAGGGCCAGATGCTCTTGGGCAATACCGGGGCCGTCATCGGCAATGCCAATGCACAGCGTGGGGCGGGCGCCGGGCGTGGTGGGCGCTTGCTGCTCCAGGCGCACGCACACCCGGCTGCGGGCCCATTTCCCGGCGTTGTCCAGCAGATTGCCCAGCATTTCTTCCAGGTCGCTTTGCTCACCGCGCCAGCGCAGGGTGTGGGCGAGCGCGTCGGCGTCCACCTGCCATTGCAGCGCGCGTTCGGCGTGGATGTGCTGCATGAGCTGCACCAGCGCCTGCACCACCGCCAGCACGGCAATGCGTTGCAGCAGGCCGGGCGCGGTATCGCTGGCGTTGCTGGTGCGGCTCATGTGGCGTTCGATCAAGCCGTGGATGCTGTGCACCTGCTCCAGCACCAGCGCGCTGGGCAGGCTGGGCTGGGCGCTGGCTTGGGCGCTCAGTCGCGCCAGCGGGGTTTTGATGGCGTGGCTGAGGTCGGCGGCGTGGGTGCGCCCGCGCGCGAGCATGCGGGCGTTGCGCTCCAGCAGGGCGTCGATTTCCTGCGCCAGCGGATCCAGCTCCGGGCCGTAGCCCTGGCCCAGGCGTTCGAGTTCGGCCTGGCCGGCATCGTGCATGTGCGAGAGGCGCTGCTGCAATTGCTGCAAGGGGCGCAGGCCCACCCGCAATTGCAGCCAGGTGCTGGCGGCCAGCCCCAGCAGGAACAGCAGCAAGGCCAGCCACAGGCTGCGCCGAATGCGGGCCAGGTCGCCGTGCAACGGCCCGGCCAAGGTGTAAATATGCAACAGGGCGTGGCGCGGGCCTGTGGGGCCATCGATGCTGACGGGCCGGGCGATGCCCAGCAAAGGACGCCCGCGCGGATCAATCTGGCTGAACAGACCCGCCCGCGCGGGGCGGGGCGGGCCGCCGAGGCTGCCATCCCATAGCGAGCGCGAGTACAAGGTGTTTTGCGAGATGGCGGCGGCAGATGTGCTTGGGGCTTGCTCGAGCTGTGCGGCAGGCGTGGGGGGCAGGGGTTGGAGCACCCAGTACCAGCCGGAAAAAATCTGTGTGAATTCGCCATCGCGCGAGCTGTCTTGGTATTTCCACTGGCCGTTGGGGGTGAGGAAGAAATCGGCCTGGAGGGCGTCGGCCTTCTCCTCCAGGCGCTGCGCCAGGCCGCCGTGCAGGCTTTCGCTCAGCCGGTTGTAAAGCAGGCTGCCCAGCGCGATGAGCAGCAGCATGGCGGGCAGCGGGCCTAGCCACAGCAGCCGCGTGGTGAGGCTGATGCCGTTTCTGAATGCAAACATCACCGTGTCATTGTCACCGTCTCTGGGGGCGGGCGGCGGCTAGCCCTGGATCATGCGAAAGCCCAGCCCGCGCCGGGTTTCGATGTACTCGGCGCCGATTTTGCGGCGGATGCGGCCAATGAGCACGTCGATGGAGTTGGAGTCGGGGTCCAGATCGCGCGAATACACGTGTTCGGCAATCTCCGTGCGGGTGACGGTGACGCCGGGGCGGTGCATGAGGTAGGCGAGGATTTTCAGCTCCTGCGCCGTCAGCGCGATGCTGCGCCCGGCCAGGCTGACGCGCTGGGCCAGCGTGTCGTATTCCAGCTCGCGCACTTTGAGCAAAGCCTGCCCCTGGCCGGGCGCAGGCGCGGCGCGGCGCAGCAGGGCGCGCAGGCGCAGGGCGACTTCCTCGTGCACGAAAGGCTTGGTGAGGTAATCGTCGGCGCCGGCTTGAAAGCCCGCGAGCTTGTCGCTCCAGCGGCTGCGCCCGGTGAGGATGAGCACGGGCATGTGGCAACCCGCTTCGCGCCAATGGTGCAGTACGGAAATGCCGTCCATGCCGGGCAGGCCCAGATCGAGCACGGCGGCGTCGTAGCTCTCGGTCTCGCCCAGGAAGATGGCTTCGTTGCCGTCGGCACAGGTTTCGGCGACGAAGCCTGCCTGGCCCAGCACTTGTTGCAAGCTGGCGGCCAGGGCGGCATCGTCTTCTACGATCAGAATGCGCATGGGGAGGGACAAGGGGACAGGGCTATTTGTGTTTTTTGCGCTGCTCGCGCAAAACGCGGCCGCTGTAGGGATCTACGTGCAGGGTGACGGTATTGTCGCTCTGCCGGATGTCGATTTCATAGTGCCAGCGGTTGTCGTGGCGCTGGCGCTCCAATTCGGCTTCCTGCACGATGCCGGGGTAACGCTTGAGCACTTCGTCGAGCAGATCATGCAGCGGGCGCATGGGCCTTGGGGCGCTGCCCAATGGCGGGTAGGTTTGCAGCACCTTGCCGCTACTGGCATCGACCAGCACGCCCAGCAACTGGCCTGTAGGCTGGATGATTTTGATGGCGTAAAGGCTGCGCCCATCGGCGCTTAATTCCAGCTCGGCATCCTCCACATAGCCGGGGTGCTGCTTGTGCAATTGCTCCAGCAATTGAGGCAAGGGGATGAGACGCTCGGGCGCGACGTGGCGCTCGTCGATTTCCACCAGTCGGCCCGTTTCTGCATGGACGGAAACTTCGCGTTTGCGGTGCTGGGCGTCGAGCACCTCCACTTCGTACACCGTGCCATACAGTGGATGGGTTTCGATCTCGATCTCCACCACACGCCCGGGGACATGGCGCTCCACCGTACGCAGGATTTCTGTCAGAGGCTTGTAGCGCCCGCTGGAGACAGCTTGACGCACACTGTGTTGTTCACTGGCAATAGGCGGTGCAACGGGGTATGACTCTGCGGCGCAGCTCACACTGGCGCATAGTGCAAGGCCAAGGCATACAAGGGGGCAATTTCGCATGGCCGAGCATGATGGCGGGCCTTCTTAAACAAAACATGAATGGCCGCTTCAAACTGCGTTTAGCAGGGGCTTTGCACAATGGCCTCCATCACGTTTTGTTCACGTTTTCCAAAGGAGTCCCCTCATGAAAAAAACTACCCTGCAAAAAA
>JAUMYU010000002.1:0-58581 GCA_030528485.1 Comamonadaceae bacterium | reverse complement strand
CCAGGCGGCCTCCAATGCTGCCGAGGCCTTGCAGGCGTTCCAGGCCCAGGGCTACCAGGCTGTTTACGATCTGGAGCTGCGTCATGGCGTCTGGACGGCCGAAGGCACCACGATGGCTGGCGCACGTGTCGATTTGCTGCTGGATGCGCACAACCGCGTGAGCGAAGTGACTGCGGCAACCGCCGCCCAAGTGGGCTGGCAGCGCGTGACCCAGCATTTGTACAACCTGGGCTATCGCAACGTACACGATGTGGAAATGGACGATGGCTTCTGGAAGGCGGAAGCGCGCAACCTCGCTGGCTTTGAAGTCGAATTGGTGCTGCACCCGCTCACGCTGGAAGTGCTGAGCGACAGGATTGATGGCTTGGGATCGGTGGTGCCCGGCGTGGGCAACCCGCTGTTGACTGCACAGCAAATCTACGCTGCGCTGGCCAATGCAGGCTATCGCCACATTCACGATCTGGAGTTTGAAGGCGGCCACTGGGAAGCGGAAGCGGTCAACGCCGTAGGCCAACGTGTGGACGTGCGTGTCGATCCATTCACCGGTGCAGTTGTGCGCGAGCGCCTGGATGACTGAGTGCAGCCGCTTTCGAGCGGGAAGTGAAAAAGTTTTGAAAAAAGCCGATATATGGAGGGAAATGACCGTGAAACCTTTGGCCTTGTGGGTTTTGAGTGCAAGTTTGGTGGCGCTGCCTGCGGCGTACGCTTCGGGTTTGAATGCCGAACAAGTGCGTGGCGCGCTGGAGAAAGCGGGTTACACCCACGTGCACGACCTGGACTATGACGACGATGGCTATTGGGAGGCCGATGCCGTCAACGCCGCTGGGCAGCCTGTGGACTTGCGCGTGGATCCGCGCACAGGTGCGGTGTTGCGTGAGCAACCCGATGACGATGCAGTGCGCTCATCGCGCCGCGATGCTGTGCAGCCCACGCCTTTGGCCCGGCAACCGGCCCGTGCGGCAGCGCCTTCCTTGACGGCGGAGCAGGTGCGCGCGCGGTTGGAAAAAGCGGGTTACACAGGCATCCATGATGTGGACTACGACGACGACGGCTATTGGGAGGCCGATGCCGTGAACAAAGCAGGGCAGCGCGTGGATTTGCGCATCGATCCCCATACGGGAGCCGTGCTGCGAGAGCGCAGGGACGATTAAGCCGTAACTGCGCGCAATATGGGATCTCTCCCCAGGACAGTTTCTATTGGCATGCTGGGTGTAATCGTCGTGATTGCATTTGTTTTCTCGGCTGCGGTGTTTGCGGAAAAAAGACGTTGCCTGCGTCAAACGGCGGTTGCGCAGGCGAGCGTCGATCCCGGAACGCAACACCCGATGACACCGTTGCAAGTGCGCCTGGCCTTGGAGAAGGTCGGCTATGGACGTGTGCATGGGATTCGCGTGCATGGCCGTAATTGGCGCGCCGTAGCCGTCAACAACCAAGGCGAGCGTGTGGATGTGTGGTTCGAGGCGGCTTCAGGCAAGGTGGTGCGAGAAGTGCAGGAAAACTGTGAAACCGTTGCCCAAGCCCCTGATGCCGACCCCGCCCCGCCCATTGTGGCGTTGTTGGGGGATTCGCCATGATTCCAAATCAATGTATTTTTAATTTAAGTGCAATACTGCCGAAAACGGCTATTTTTTATTTTTTGATTTGTAATCAATCTCCCCTTTGGCGGGCCTAAGCGGTAATGCTTGGCGTCAACCAGCGCCAATCTTGTGCCGACCATTGCCAGACGGGCGCGGGTTGCGTCAGGCTGTGGCGCAGCATGTGCAAAAAGCCAGTGCGCTGGATTTCCCCGGCGCCCAGCGAGGCCAAGTGCGGCGTGTTTTGCTGGCAATCGATCCAGCCGATGCCGTGCTTGCGGCAAAAGGCCACCAGGGCGGCCAAGGCGATTTTGGACGCATCGCGTTGCAGGCTGAACATGGATTCGCCAAACACCGCCTGGCCGATGTTCACGCAATACAGCCCGCCAGCGAGCTGGCCGTCAAGCCATGTCTCCACACTGTGCACATGCCCTGCGGCGTGCCAGTCCAGATACGCGCGTTGCATATGACGATTGAGCCAGGTGCCATCCTGCCCGGGGCGTGCGATATGCGCGCAGTGGGCGAGCACGCTGGCGACGTCGTGGTCCATGCGGATATGCAAACGGCCACTGCGGTGCAACCGGGCGATGGTTTTGCGCAGTGATGTGTGCAAGCGAAAAGCCTCGGTGCGCAGCACCATGCGCGGATTGAGCGACCACCACATGACAGGCGGTTCGCTGAACCAGGGAAAAATCCCGCGGCTGTAGGCCGCCTTGAGCGTCGTAGTGGAAAGATCGCCGCCAATGGCCAGCGGCCCTTGCGCTTCCGTCACCGAGCCGTAGTCGGGGAAGGGGTCGCCAGGGCGCAAGATGGCAAATGGCGGGCGCAAGCGTTCGGACATGAGGGCTGGCAGCGAGAGCGGCAGGCGAAAAGACGGAGAAAGCAGGGGGCGGCCAATCAGCGATACACCCAGTCGCGCAGCAGCAGCGACAGCGCAGGCACGTAGGTAATCAGCATCAGGCAGCCCAGCACCAGCGCCACGAAGGGCAGTAGCGGGCGCACCATTTGCTCCAGCGAAATGCGCGCGATGGCACAGGCGGCAAACAGGTTCACCCCCATGGGCGGCGTGACCATGCCCAGCGCCAGGTTGACGATCATGATGATGCCAAAGTGCACCGGATCGATGCCGAACTGCTGCGCCACCGGCATCAGCAGCGGCGCCAGCACGACGATGGAGGCCGAGGTCTCGATGAACATGCCGATGACCAGCAGCGCCACGTTCAGGCCCAGCAAAAACAGGTATTTGCTCTCGAACAGGCTGCCCAGCCACTGCCCCAGGGCATCGGGCACACCTGCGCGGTTGAGCAAAAAGCTGAATACCCCCGCATTGGCGATGATGAACATGATGACGGCCGTGCCCACCACCGCGCGGTGAAACACCTGCCCCAGCGCACGAAAGCGCAGCGTGCGGTAAACAAACAAACCCAGCGCCAGCGCATACACCACGGCGACAACGGACGCCTCCGTCGGCGTGAAAACGCCGCCGTAAATGCCGCCCAGGATGATGACGGGCATTAGCAGTGCCAGCCAGGAGCGCGCCAGCGCCGTCGGCACCGGCAGGCGATCCTCGCCATCGCGCTGGCCCAGCCCGTGGCAGCGGGCGTACCACCACACGTAAAGCATCAGCGCGCCGCTGATGAGCAGGCCCGGCAGGACGCCGCCGATAAACACTTCGCCAGTGGAAGTCTCGGTGGAGACGGCATACAAAATCATCGGCACCGAAGGCGGGATGATGACGCCCAGCTCCGCGCCGGTGGCTTGCAGCGAAGCCGCAAACGGCGTGGGGTAGCCGTGGCGCACCATCGCGGGGATGAGGATGGCGCCGACCGCAAAGGTGGTGGCTACGCTGGAGCCGGCCACGGCCGCAAAAATCATGCAGGTGAGCACGCAGGTCATGGCCAGGCCGCCCTGGATGCCGCCCACCAGGCTTTTGGCGAAATCCACCATGCGCTGGGAGATGCCGCCCGCCTCCATCAAATGCCCGGCCAGGATGAAAAAGGGGATGGCCATGAGCGGGAACTTGTCCAGCGCGGCAAAAATTTGCTGCGGAAACACCAGCCAGTTGATGCCTGCGAACGCAATCCCCGTCAGGCTCGCCAAACCAATAGCCACCGCCACAGGCAGCGACAAGGCGAAGAAGATCAGCATTGAAACGATCATCAATTGGGACATGGCGGCTTCGCTTTATCTTTCAAATCAAAGGAAATTCCAAGAAAACCCATTTCAATGCAGTCGTGCCGAAACAGGTGTATTTTTTTCTTTTTGTTATTTTTTGAAATGGAATTTTTGGGGCGGCCCACAGCGGTGGGCCTACAGCCAGTGCGCGCTGGCAAAGCTTTGGATTATCGGTGAAGCTGCGCTGCCCACCAGCGCGGATCTGGCACAGTGCCTTTTCTTCGCACCGCTATGGTGTTGACTTTGATGGCTTCCTCCGTTGCTTCTTCCTTGCTCTCTCATCACACCCCATGTCCACCCAAGATGTATCGCATGCCCACGCCGTGCCCGCCCCGCACGCCAGCACCCGCCTGACCCTCATCCGCCACGGCGCAACGGCGTGGAACCGGGATCGGCGCATCCAGGGCCATACCGATGTGCCGCTCAACCCCCTGGGCCTGGCCCAGGCCCAGTGCATGGCCCAGGCGCTGGCCGACAGCGATATCGACGCCATCTACAGCAGCGACCTGGCTCGCGCGTGGCAAACCGCCCAGGCGCTGCACCAGCGCAGCCACAAGCCTTTGCAGGCCCATGCAGGTTTGCGCGAGCGCCACTTCGGCCGCTGGCAGGGCCTGACGCTGGAGGGCCTGCGCACGCAAGCGCCGGAGCAGGCCCAGGCTTTTCACGCCCGCGATCCGCACTACCAGCCGCCCGAGGGTGAAAGCCTGCTGCAATTGCAGGCGCGCGTGCTGGCTGCCATCGCCACCCTGGCCGCCGCGCACCTGGGCGGGCACATCGCCATCGTCAGCCACGGCGGCGTGCTTGATACGTTGTACCGCCAGGCGACGGGCTTGCCCTTGGATGCCCCGCGCACGTGGGCGATCGACAACACCTCCATCCACCGCATGCTGTGGACGCCCCAGCGCCTGCGCCTGCTGGCCTGGGGCGATGTGGGCCATTTGCAGGCCCTGCCAACGCCGCCGCGCCATGTCGCCGCAGGCGAGCAAGCGGCGCTTGTGGCGGGGCAAGCTATTTAAGGCATGCTGCTCATGTGTTGCGCTCAATAGAGAAAAATTATAAATCAATAGGAAACAAAATTATGTTGTTTTGGCTTGATAGTAAATAAATTATTTTTCCATTGATTTAGAAAATAATTTTTCCTGATGATCTGGGGCGGCGGTTGAAACATGGCTCTAAAAACGCTCCCGCCGCGGTGCGAACACAAGTCCATAATCGCCCGCTTTCGTTTCTATCGCCCCTTTGCATTGCTGATCGCCGTGAACGCCCCGCGCCGCCCGTCCCCCGCCATCGTCAGCCAAAACGCCGTGCGCGCCCTGCCGCGCCCGGCCTTGTGGGGGCTGGTTCTGGTCTATGTCTGTGCAGGCTTTCTGGGGCGCCATCCCTGGAAAAGCGAGGACATGGCGGCCTATGGCTACATGCAAGCCCTGGCGCAAGGCCACACAAGCTGGCTGGAGCCGCAGTTGCTCGGCCAGGCGCTGGAGCCAGCAGGCGCTTTGTTGCCCGTGTGGCTGGGGGCGTGGGCCTTGCTGCTAAGCCCGGCATGGGCCGATCCGCACCTCGTTGTGCGCCTGCCTTTCATGGCCTTGATGTGGCTGGGCTTTGCGGCCACGTGGCACGCCACGTACGCCCTGGCCCGCCGCCCGCAAGCGCAGCCCGTGCCATTTGCCTTCGGGGGCGAGGCGCATCCCGTGGATTACGCCCGCGCCATTGCCGATGGCAGCGTGCTGGCGCTGGTGGCGTGTTTTGGCCTGGTGCAGTTTTCGCATGAGACGACGGCCAGCGTGGTGCAACTGTTTGGCGGCAGTGCGGTATTTCTGGCGCTGGCCGCCCACCAGCGCGGCGCATGGGCCTATGCAGTGGGCGCTTTGGGCGTAGCCGTACTGGTGTTGAGCGGGGCGTTTTTCTGGATTTTGTCGGTATGTGCCACGCTGGCGCTGGGGTGGCTGGCGGTGCAGCGCCCGCCGCCCCGGCGCTGGTTGCCTGTGCTGGGGCTGTTGGCGCTGTCGGGATTGACCGCCGCCGCGTGGCAGGGCGCAACGCCCGGTTGGCCCCTGGCATGGCCCGCGTTTGACAGGGCGTATTGGCAAAGCACGGCGCGCGTTTTGATCTGGTTCGGCTGGCCAGCCTGGCCGTTGGTGTGCTGGGCGCTGTACCGCTGGCGCAAGCATGTTTTTACGCGCAAGCCGAGCTGGCATTTGGCCTTGCCGCTGGTTTTTTTGTTGGTGACGCTGGCTTGGGCGCTGTGCACCGCAGGGGCCGCGCGCGACCGCATGCTGTTTTTGAGCCTGCCCATGGCGGCGACGCTGGCGGCGTTTGCGCTGCCGACCATGCGGCGCACGGTGTCCTCGCTCATCGATTGGTTCACGATGCTGTTTTTTACCGTGTGCGGGCTGGCCATCTGGGTGATCTGGGTAGCCACGCAAACGGGCTTTCCCGCCAAGCCCGCCGCGAATGTGGCCAAGCTGGCGCCCGAATATGTACCCATGTTCTCCCCCTGGCTGCTGGCGTTGGCCTTGCTGGCGACGCTGGTTTGGCTGGCGGTGGTGGTATGGCGCACGGGGCGACACCGCGCCGCGCTGTGGAAAAGCCTGGTGCTGCCCGCAGGGGGCGCAACTTGGTGCCTGGCGCTGGTGATGACGCTGTGGCTGCCCATGCTCGATTACGGCCGCAGCTATCAGCCGCAGATTGAAAAAATGCGCGCGCACCTGCCCGAGGGTTTGGATGCGCCAGCCACGGCCCAAAGCCTGGCCCGGGGCGATTGCATTTGGCCGTATGGCCTTTCGCGCGCGCAGTTGGCGGCCTTCAGGATACAGGCCGCCTGGCCCTTGCTGGCGTTGCCGCAACAGGGCGTGGCAGAAGGCGAGAAAGCACAGCAAGCCTGCCGCTGGAGCATGGTGGCGGCTGCGCGACTGTCTGCGGTGCAGCCTGCCTTGCAGGCGGCGGGCTGGCGGCTGCTGGCCCGTGTGGAGCGCCCGACGGGCGATGAGGCCATCGTGCTTTTCGTGCCTGCGGGCAGTGCGGCGCTGCCTGCCTTGGAGGCGGATGGCGGGCGGTACGTCAATGCATTCAAGCTATAATCCGCCGTTTTTCACGCCGCGACCCTTTCCAGTTGCGGCGCATGTGCAACGATGCGCCTATTCGTGAGTCATTCACGGCGGGCGCAGTCTTATCCAGGAAGCTCTCATCATGATCACATCGACCGCTAAAGCAGAGGTCATCAAGAACAACGCCCGTGCCGCCAACGACACAGGCAGCCCCGAAGTGCAGGTGGCTTTGCTCACTGCACGCATCAACGAACTCACCCCCCACTTCAAGCAACACGCCAAGGATCACCACGGTCGCCGTGGCCTGCTGCGCATGGTCAGCCGCCGCCGCAAGCTGCTGGACTACCTCAAGCGCAAGGATGCCGACCGTTACACCGCTTTGATCGCCAAGCTCGGTCTGCGTAAATAAGCTGCGTGAAGCTGCTCGCATGACAATGCAAGCGCCTGGGTTTGCCAAGGGCGTATCCCTGTAAAGGGGCGCCCCTGGCGCTCAGGCGTTTTGCATGTTGGTGCAGCCGGCACGCCGTGTTAGTGGGATTGGGTCGTGGCAGTGTGCGCCGCTGTTTTGTTGCAGAGCGAAGCTGTGTCATTCCAGCATGCCCTTGGTTGTCTGATGCGGCCAGGCACATGCTGGAATGGCATCGTGTTCTGTTGCAAATCTCGGCTTCATGCAGGCTTCGCGCCCTGTTTCATGTGAGTGAAAGGAACACCGAATATGTCTATCTTCAATAAAGTCGTTAAGGAATTTCAGTGGGGCGAGCACAAGGTCGTCATGGAAACGGGCGAGATCGCCCGCCAGGCTACAGGCGCGGTGCTGGTCAATATCGAGGACACCGTGGTGCTGGCCACAGTGGTGGCCAGCAAGCAAGCCAAGCCCGGGCAGGATTTCTTCCCCCTGACGGTGGATTACATCGAAAAAACCTATGCCGCAGGCAAGATCCCCGGCAGCTTTTTCAAGCGCGAGGCCAAGCCCAGCGAGCTGGAGACCTTGACCTCCCGCCTGATCGACCGCCCTATCCGTCCGCTGTTTCCCGAAGGGTTTTACAACGAGGTGCATGTGGTCGTGCACACGCTGTCGCTGAATCCGGAGGTGGATGCCGACATTGCGGCCATGATCGCCGTGAGCGCGGCGCTGGGTATTTCGGGCATTCCTTTCAATGGCCCCATTGGTGCAGCGCGCGTGGGCTATATCAACGGCCAGTACGTGCTCAACCCGGGCAAGACGGCGCGCAAGAACAGCCGCCTGGACCTGGTTGTGGCCGGCACGGAAAGCGCCGTGCTGATGGTGGAATCGGAAGCCGATCAGCTCAGCGAAGACGTGATGCTGGGTGCCGTGGTGTTTGGCCATGAGCAAGGCAAGGTCGCCATCGAAGCCATTCACGAGCTGATCCGCGATGCCGGCAAGCCCGTCTGGGATTGGCAGGCGCCGGAAAAAGACCACGCCTTCATCGCCAAGGTGGGCGAGTTGGGCGGCGAAGGTCTGCGTGCAGCCTACCAAATCCGCTCCAAGCAAGAGCGTGTGCAGGCCACGCGCGCCATTTATGCGCAAGTGAAAGAAGCCTTGGGCGCCGAGGGTGTGGAGTTCGACGAAGTCCACGTCGATAACATTCTTTTTGATATGGAAGCGGCTATCGTGCGCGGCCAAATCCTCAATGGCGAGCCGCGCATCGACGGGCGTGATACGCGCACGGTGCGTCCCATTGAAATCCGCAACAGCGTGTTGCCGCGTGCGCACGGCTCCAGCCTGTTTACGCGTGGCGAAACGCAAGCCCTGGTCGTGACCACGCTGGGCACGGACCGCGACGCCCAGCGTATCGACGCCCTGGCAGGCGAGTACGAGGAGCGATTCATGCTCCACTACAACATGCCGCCGTTTGCGACAGGCGAGGCAGGGCGCATGGGTTCGACCAAGCGCCGTGAAATTGGTCATGGTCGCCTGGCCAAGCGCGCGCTGGAAGCCGTGCTGCCTTCGCGCGATGAGTTCCCCTACGTCATGCGCGTGGTGTCGGAAATCACCGAATCCAACGGCTCGTCCTCCATGGCCTCCGTGTGCGGCGGCTGCCTCTCGCTGATGGATGCGGGCGTGCCGCTCAAAGCCCATGTGGCTGGCATCGCCATGGGCCTGATCAAAGACGACACCCGTTTTGCCGTGCTGACCGACATCCTGGGCGATGAGGATCACCTGGGCGATATGGATTTCAAGGTCGCAGGCACCACCGCAGGCATTACGGCCTTGCAGATGGATATCAAGATTCAGGGCATTACGCGTGAAATCATGCAAGTGGCCCTGGCGCAAGCGCAAGAAGCGCGCCTGCACATCCTGGGCAAGATGCGTGAATCCATGGGCGAGGCCAAGGCCGATGTTTCCGCCTGGGCGCCCAAGCTCTATACGCTCAAGATCAATCCCGAGAAAATCCGCGACGTGATCGGCAAGGGCGGCGCCACCATCCGCCAGTTGACGGAAGAAACCGGCACCACCATCGATATCGCCGAGGATGGCACCATCACCATCGCTGCGGTTGAGGCGGCACGCGCTGATGAAGCCAAGCGCCGCATTGAAGAAATCACGGCTGAAGCTGAAGTTGGCCAGATCTATGAAGGGCCGGTGACCAAAATTCTCGACTTTGGCGCGCTCATCAACATCCTGCCAGGCAAGGATGGTTTGCTGCATATCAGCCAAATCGCCCATGAGCGTGTGGAGAAAGTCAGCGATTACCTGCAAGAGGGGCAGCTCGTGCGCGTGAAGGTGCTGGAGACCGATGACAAGGGCCGCATCAAGCTCTCGATGAAAGCTTTGCTGGAACGGCCTGAGCGTGCCGAGCGGGCAGAGCGTTCAGAACAGCGCGCCGAGCGGGCCGAGAGGGGCGAGCGCCAGGAACGCGGCGAACGTTCCGAGCGGCCCGAACGTGGCGACCGCGCTGAGCGAGGCGACTCGCCTCGTGTGGACGGCGGCGCCGACTCCCAGGCTTGATCCCCGGCCGTGCCAGGGCAGCCCGTTTGGGCGGCCTGCGCTTGGCGCTCCTCATCTCCCCCAATCGCAACAGCATTCGCAAGAAAGGCAAACCATGACCCGCAAACTGGTCGCAGGCAACTGGAAGATGAATGGCAGCTTGGATGCCAACAAACGCTTGCTGGACGAAGTGCTGGCCGGTTTGCAAGCCCGGCCGCCGCAATGCGATGTGGCGGTTTGCCCGCCGTTCCCGTACTTGGTACAGGTGCAGGACTGGCAGGATCGCAGCCGCCGCACCGATGGGCAGGCGCTGTTATGCCTGGGGGCGCAGGATGTTTCCGCGCATGCGAGCGGCGCCTTCACGGGCGACGTCTCGGCCGCCATGCTTCAGGAATTTGGCGTGGCCTACGCCATCGTGGGCCACTCCGAGCGCCGCAAATACCAGGGCGAGAGCGATGCCGCCGTCGCGCAAAAAGCCCTGGCCGCCCAGCAGGCGGGCATGACCCCCATTGTGTGCCTGGGCGAAACCTTGCCTGAGCGCGACGCTGGCCAGGCATTGGCTGTGGTCGAGCGCCAGTTGCAAGCTGTGTTGGCTGTGCCGGAGATCGATGCCAGTCGCCTAGTGCTCGCTTATGAACCCGTTTGGGCCATTGGCACGGGCCGTACGGCCACGCCGGAGCAGGCGCAAGAAGTGCATGCGGCGCTGCGCGGCCAGTTGCGCGCCGTGTTGGGCGAGAAGGCTGCGCAGGTGCGCATTCTCTACGGCGGCAGCATGAATCCCGGCAATGCCGCAGAGCTGCTGGCGCAGCCCGATATCGACGGTGGCCTGATTGGCGGTGCGGCGCTCAAGGCGGCAGACTTTTTGGCCATCGTGGCAGCAGCGGGCTGAAGCATTGCGGCCGGCGGGCCTGTCTTTCATCAACCGATTTTCAGTATTCGAGTGAATTCAGAGGTACACACATGCAAAT
Source organism: Comamonadaceae bacterium (assembly GCA_030528485.1). Classification (GTDB taxonomy): domain Bacteria; phylum Pseudomonadota; class Gammaproteobacteria; order Burkholderiales; family Burkholderiaceae_C; genus Lampropedia. The sequence continues at coordinate 47,870 of JAUMYU010000002.1, read as the reverse complement.
GTCTATGACGGTAGTGCTCATGGTGCAGATCATTGCTGCGCTGGTGATGAGTGGCCTGATTCTGGTGCAGCATGGCAAGGGCGCCGATATGGGCGCCGCATTTGGCAGCGGTAGCGCGGGCAGTTTGTTTGGCGCTTCGGGTAGCGCCAACTTCCTCTCGCGCATGACGGCTGTGGCGGCGACGGTTTTCTTTGCCTCCACCCTGTTGATGGCGTTCATGGCCAGCTCGGGCATGCAGCGCACCCCGGATGAAAGTGGTGGCGCCAGCGTGTTTGACAGCGCCGTGCCGCTCACCGCGCCCCAGCCGGACAATGCTGCGTCGTCGGCCATCCCTGGCGCTGATGGGTCGGTGCTCGCGCCTGTAGCAACGCCCAATGCCGCCCCAGCAGAGGCAGAGAAAGCGCCTGCCCAACCTGCCGGGCAGCCCGCTGCTGGCGACAAGCCTGCCGAGGCCGCCCCTGCCGAGACAGCAGAGTCCCAGGCTCCCGCTGCGAATACGGCCGATGGCAAGCCAGCGGCCGCTGCGGCTGAAGAAGCCAAGCCATAACGCAATCGAGAAAAAGAGGGCGCTTGTTTGTAGCGAGCGCCCTCCTTTCCCTGCATGGCAGTTTGCTGGCGTGATGGCTGCCGACGCCATGAAACAATGGAAAGCACAAATGGCTTGGAGCTTGTTTTCATCGGCCCGCTTTAGGCGGGCCGATTTGCATTCAAGAGACTTCTGCACCAATTGCCGCGCCCGCTTGGCCGCTGCGATTTGTGTAAAGTGCCCGTAACGCGGCCTTTTGCAAGCTTTTTTTCAAGTGTGAGGAGTGTTTGATGTCTTCATTTCCAGCGGATTTTCCTATTGCCAGGCAATGGCCGCCCCAGCATCCGGATCGCATTCAGCTTTATTCATTGGCGACGCCCAATGGCGTGAAAATCTCCATTGCGCTGGAGGAGTTGGGCTTGCCTTATGAAGCCCATAAAGTGGATTTCTCCGTTCAGGCGCAATTGACGCCGGAGTTTTTATCGCTTAACCCCAATAACAAAATTCCCGCCATTATTGATCCCCAGGGGCCGCAGGGGGAGGCGCTGGGGGTTTTTGAAAGCGGGGCCATTTTGATTTACCTGGCAGAAAAAACGGGACGCTTATTGCCGGCAGAAGGGGCGCTGCGTTATCAGGCGCTGCAATGGCTGATGTGGCAAATGGGCGGGCTGGGGCCGATGTTTGGCCAGTTGGGCTTTTTCCATAAATTCGCCGGTAGCGAATACGAAGATAAGCGCCCGCGCGATCGTTATGTCGGCGAATCGCGTCGCCTGCTCGGGGTGCTCGATCGCCATTTGCGAGGGCGTGACTGGATGCTGGGGCAGGGCGAAGCTGCTTACAGCGTGGCCGATATTGCCATTTTCCCGTGGGTGAATAATCTCATCGGGTTTTATGAGGCTGGCGAATTGGTGGGCTTTTCCGAGTTCAAGCAGGTGCAGCGCGTTTTAGGCGCATTTTTGCAGCGGCCTGCCGTGCAGCGGGGGCTGAATATCCCGCCTCGCTGAATTCCAGATCAAAATAAAAATGATTTGTTTGCCACTATGCCGAAACAGGGTTGTTTTGTTTCCTTTGATTGGTTTTGATGGCGGCTGAACAAGAAAACGGCAGCCTTGGGCTGCCGTTTTGTTTGGGAAGATGGAAATAAAAAAGGGCGTGCTGCGCACGCCCTTTTTCGATGTTGGCGCTATTGCCAGTCACTTATCGTAATCACTTGCTGACCACGCGCACCATATCCAGGCATTTGTTGGAGTAGCCCCATTCGTTGTCGTACCAAGCGACGATTTTGACGAAGGTGGAGTCCAGTTGGATGCCGGCATTGGCATCAAAAATGGAGGTGCGGGGATCGCCACGGAAGTCGGTGGCGACGACGGCATCTTCCGTGTAGCCCAGCACGCCTTTGAGCGCGCCTTCGGATTGGGCTTTCATTTCGGCCTTGATGTCTTCGTAGCTGGCGGGGTGTTCCAGCTCGGCGGTCAGATCGACGACGGAGACATCCGAAGTGGGCACGCGGAAGGACATGCCGGTGAGCTTTTTGTTCAGCGAGGGAATCACCACGCCCACCGCCTTGGCCGCGCCAGTGGAGGAGGGGATGATGTTTTCCAGAATGCCGCGACCGCCGCGCCAGTCTTTGGCGGAGGGGCCATCGACGGTTTTTTGCGTTGCCGTGGCGGCGTGCACGGTGGTCATCAGGCCGCGCTTGATGCCCCATTTGTCGTGCAGGACTTTGGCCACGGGCGCCAGGCAGTTGGTGGTGCAGCTCGCGTTGGAGATGATGGCCTGGCCGGCATAGGTTTTGCAGTTCACGCCGAAGACGAACATGGGGGTGTCGTCCTTGGACGGGGCGGACATGATGACTTTTTTCGCGCCTGCGTCGATATGCTTTTGCGCGGTTTCCTTGGTCAGGAACAGGCCGGTCGATTCCAGCACCACATCGGCGCCGATATCGCCCCATTTCAGGGCGGCGGGATCGCGCTCTTGCGTCAGGCGGATTTTCTTGCCGTTGACGATCAGGGTGTTGCCCTCGACGGCGACTTCGCCCTTGAAGCGGCCATGCACGCTGTCGTATTGCAGCATGTAGGCCAAATAGCTGGGTTCGAGCAAATCGTTGATGCCGACGACTTCAATGTCGTCAAAGCTTTGCACGGCTGCGCGCAGCACGTTGCGGCCGATGCGGCCAAATCCGTTGATGCCGAGTTTGATGGTCATGGGCTGATTTCCTGCAAAGAGGGAAAGGGGAGAGGGAAAGGCCCGGCCACAGTGCCGACACATCGCCAACACATGGCCGCCGCCGGGGAGAATGCGGCAGGTAGTATAGCGATGAAAAACCGGGCGCAAAGCCGTTCGGTTTTAGATGCATGGGAAATGGTTTTTGTATTTTCTGAATTAAATAATGGATTATTTGCATTTTTGGTGTATCGTTTTCCGGGTTAAATGGAGAGTGGGCGGGTGAGGGGTTTTTTCAAATCACGTTTGACCATTGATAAAGGAGTGCCGCCATGCAAAAACGTACACAGACGAAACAAGCCACGTTGGCGCGACAAACGCAAGAGCTGGCGCAGGCTGCGCCGCAGGTTGTGGCGATGCGCCTGGGGCGCATGATGACGGCCGGGCCTGTGCCGAGCGCGCGCGATCGGCGCGAGTTTCACCGCATGGGGGCGGAAAAGCTGGCAGCGTTCAACGAATCGTGGCAGGCCATGGCCGTGCACAGCCTGGCGCAACAGCAGCAACTGATGACGTGGTGGGCCAGCGCCTGGTGGCAATGGGTGGCGGGTGGCTGGATGCAGCCTTGGGCAACACTGGGGCAGCTCTCCACAGGCGCAGGCAAACGGCTGGAGAAGGCGGCGCTGGAGACTGCCACGCGGGGCCTGGCGCCCGTGCATCGCCGCGCCACGGCGAATGCGCGCCGTTTGAAGCGCGGTGGCTGATTTTACAAATCAAAGGATAAAAAACAACCATATTTTGGCATTCTGTATATATATGTAAATTTCCTTTGGTTGAAATTTTGGGGGGCAATTGAAAACGGGAGAGAGCTTGGCGACGCTGGAAGCAATGCCTCCTCGCCCCGGGAGGCGGGTTGCCCTTTGGCTACAATTCGCGCCTTGTTTTAGCCCCATCCATGCTCTTTGCCATGCCCGTGACCGCTCCCGCGACCGATTTACAGCCCGCCGCCATCTCCCCTATTGAAGACATCATTGACGACATCCGCGCCGGGCGCATGGTCATCCTCGTGGACGAAGAAGACCGTGAGAACGAAGGCGATTTGCTGATCGCTGCCGAGCATGTCACCGCCGAGGCCATCAACTTTATGGCCAAATACGCGCGGGGCCTGATTTGCCTGACGCTCACGCGCGAGCGTTGCCAACGCCTCAACCTGCCGCCAATGGCCAAGAAAAACGGCACCCGTTTTGACACGGCCTTTACCGTCTCCATCGAAGCGGCCGAGGGCGTGACCACCGGCATCTCCGCCGCCGACCGCGCCCGCACCGTTAGCGTGGCCGTGGCGCCCGATGTGCAGCCCACCGATCTGGTGCAGCCCGGTCATGTGTTCCCCATCCAGGCGGTGGATGGCGGTGTGCTGGTGCGCGCGGGCCATACCGAAGCGGGCTGCGATCTCACACGCCTGGCGGGCCTGACGCCCGCCAGCGTGATTTGCGAGGTGATGAAGGACGACGGCACGATGGCGCGGCTGCCCGACTTGCAGTTGTTCGCGGCCGCGCACGGCTTGAAGATTGGCACCATTGCCGATTTGATCCAGTACCGCAGCGCACACGAATCGCTGATCGAGCATGCAGGCAGCCGCCCGATGACGACGCATTGGGGCGAATTCACCGTGCACATCTTCCGCGACAGCCCCAGCAACGCTTTGCATTTGGCGCTGGTCAAAGGGCAGTGGACGGGGGAGGAAGAAATCCCCGTGCGCGTGCACGAGCCGCTGTCCGTTCTCGACGTGCTTGACGCCCAGCGCGGCCTGCACTCCTGGAGCCTGCATGAAAGCCTGCGTTACATCGACCAGCACGGCAAAGGCGTGATGGTGATGCTCAATTGCGGTGAGGACAGCGCCCAACTCCTGGCCCAGCTCGAAGGCCGCGCCGTGCCCAGCCATGCGCCCGCGCGCGGCAACATGGATTTGCGCACCTACGGCATTGGCGCGCAAATCCTGCGCAACCTCGGCGTGGCGCGCATGGCCTTGCTTGGCCAGCCGCGCCGCCTGCCCAGCATGGCAGCGGGCTATCGCCTGGAAGTCACGCGCTTTATCCACAAGGATTGAGCGCGGCTTCAACCCCCTTCGCAGCCAGGCCGTGCAAGCCCGGCTGTTTTTGTTCCCCCCATTCAAGGACTCCCTCATGCTCCACGCCAACAAAGGCGCCGCCCCGCAATTGCAGGGTGAAGCCATGCGCATTGCCATCGTGCAGGCGCGCTTCAATGAAGACATCACCAACGCCCTGTATGCCGCCGCCCGCGCCGAGCTGCTGGCTCTGGGCGTGGCGGAAGGTGATATCACCCACGTCACCGTCCCCGGCGCGCTGGAAGTGCCGATCGCTCTGCAAGCCCTGCTGAGCGCAGACGATTACGACGCCGCCATCGCCCTGGGCTGCATCATCCGTGGCGAGACTTATCACTTCGAATTGGTGGCCAATGAATCGGGCGCGGGCGTGACGCGCGTGGGGCTGGATTTGGATATCCCCATTGCCAACGCCATTTTGACGGTGGAGAACCTGGCCCAAGCCCAGGCCCGCCAGGAGGAGAAAGGCCGCGACGCCGCCCGCGTGGCGGTGGAAATGGCCCAGTTGTGCAACGCGGTTTATCTGCAAGCCGCAGAGGCCAGCGGCATGGTGGATGGGGGCGTATGAGCATGCCTGCCGATCACCCTGAGCGCGCCGACGCGGCGGGCTTCGCACCCCAGGCCCCGGGCGAGGCGGGCAAAGTGGGCAAAGCGGATACGGACAAAGCCATGCCGCGTGCGCCGCGCCCCAGCAGCAAGAAAAGCGCCCGCAGCCGCGCCCGCGAATTCGCCTTGCAGGCGCTGTACCAGCACATTGTGGGCAAGAACGAAGCGCGCGCCATCGACATGTTCACGCGCCAGCTCAGCGGCTTTCACAAAGCCGATTCGGTGCTGTACGACCGGCTGTTGTACGGCTGCATTGATGAGGCCCAGTGGCTGGATGCGGCCATCGAGCCGGTGCTCGACCGCCCGCTGGCCGAAATCTCGCCCATCGAGCGCGCCACCATGTGGCTGGGGGTGTACGAATACCGCCATGAGCCGGACGTACCGTGGAAGGTCGTCATCAACGAATACGTGGAGCTGGCCAAATCCTTTGGCGGCACGGACGGCCATAAATACGTCAACGCTGTTTTGCACGCCTTGGCGCCGGTGCTGCGCCCAGAGGAGCTGGCGGCGCAGCGGGGCTGATTTTTGTAAATCAAGAGAAATGAAAATGGCCTGTTTTGGCAACACTGTGTTTATTTCATTTCTATCTTGATTTGTATTTTTGGTGAAGGGTTAGAGCGCGGGTGCGTCACAGCTTTTTGACCAGCACGCGGCTTTTGCGATCCCAGTTGTATTGGTCTTTGCGCGCCTGGGGCAGCCAGTCGGGATCGACGGCTTCAAAGCCGCGCTTGATGAACCAGTGCATGGTGCGCGTGGTCAGCACGAAAATGCTTTTCAGCCCCAGCGCGCGGGCGCGCTGCTCGATGCGGCGCAGCAGCTTTTCGCCGTCGCCCTGGCCTTGCACGTGGGGCGAGACGGTGACGGCGGCCATTTCGCCCGTGCCCGCTTCGGGGTAGGGGTAGAGAGCGGCGCAGCCGAAAATCACGCCGTCGTGCTCGATGATGGTGTAGCTGGCGATGTCGCGCTCGATCTCGGTGCGGCTGCGGCGCACCAGCGTGCCGTCGTTTTCAAACGGCTCGATCAGTTGCAGGATGCCGCCCACGTCGTCGGCGGTGGCTTGGCGCACTTCCTCCAGCCGCTCGTCCACCACCATGGTGCCGATGCCGTCGTGCACGTAGATTTCCAGCAGGATGGAGCCATCGACCGCAAAGGGGATGATGTGGCTGCGCTCGACGCCGCCTTCGCAGGCTTTGATGCAGTATTTGAGATAAAAGCCAGCGTCGGTGGGCTGCTCGGCCTCGGGCGTGTTTTTCAGCAGCTCGCGCGCGTCGGCCAGCGTCATTTCGGTGACGATGGGGTTGTCTTCGCCAGGCGCGGCTTGCGGTTTTTCGCGGATGCCGGGCACTTCGCTGACGAACAGCAGTTTGTCGGCCTTGAGGGCGATGGCAATGGAGCTGGCCACTTCCTCCATCGCCAGGTTGAAGGCCTCGCCCGTGGGCGAGAAGCCAAAGGGCGAGAGCAGCACGATGGAGTCGATCTCCAGCGCATGGCGCATGCCGTCCACGTCGATTTTGCGCACCTTGCCGGTGTGCTGAAAGTCCACCCCGTCCAGAATGCCCATGGGCCGGGCGGTGATGAAGTTGCCGGAGATGACGCGGATTTTGGAGCCGGCCATGGGCGTGTTGGGCAGGCCCTGGCTGAAGCAGGCTTCGATCTCGAAGCGCAATTGCCCGGCGGCTTCCTGCGCGGCGTCCAGCGCGGCTGGGTCGGTGATGCGGTGGCCTTTGTAGTAGCGCGGCTGGTGACCTTTGGCCAGCAGTTGCTCGTTGACTTGCGGGCGAAAGCCGTGCACGAGGACGATTTTCAAGCCCATGCTGTGCAGCAGGGCCAGGTCTTGCACCAGGTTTTGCAGCTTGCCTGCGGCAATGGCTTCGCCGCATACGCCGACGACAAAGGTTTGGTTGCGGAATTTGTGGATATAGGGCGCAACCGAGCGAAACCACGGGACGAAGGTGAAGTTGAAGACGGACATGGTGCGTGGCAGTGGTGGGGGAGGTCGAGGTTGCAAAAGAGCATGGCCCGCTTGTGCGGGCCATGCCTGGGGACGGTATTTTGCGGGGTTTGCAGGGGCGCTGCGGCTAAAGCGTTGGGGCGTGGCAGGGGGGTGTGGTTATTTTATCAATCAAAAGGAAATAAAATTACCTTGTTTTGGCATGTTGGGTATAGAGTGATTTTTCTTTTGATTGGATTTCTTTGGAGCGTGCCCGAACGGGTTGCTGGCACGGGCGCTCACAGCGTGGAGCGCACGCCCAAATCGCTGCGGTGGGTGCCCAGCCATTGCTCGGCACAGGCGCGACCGCCGGCAAAGAGCTTGTGCAAAAAGCCGATGTCGGCGCGCAGTTTGCTGTCGCTGCCAAAGGTTTGCAAAAAGGCGCCGCCGTCGATGCGGTGCATGTGCATGTCTTTGTAGCGCGAGTCGTCCAGGCGGCCTTCGCTCAGCAGGCGACGCACGAACTCAATGGCGCGCAGCTCGGCCAGCAGGCTGGAGTTGAAGGTGACTTCGTTGATGCGCTCCTGGATTTCCGACATGGTCTGGGGCATCGCGCCGGTTTCGATGGGGTTGATTTGCACTAGCAGCACGTCGTCGCTTTTGGTGTTGTAAATCAAGGGGTAGATGGCGGGGTTGCCGGAGTAGCCGCCATCCCAGTAGTGCTCGCCATCAATTTCCACGGCGTTGAAGATTTGGGGCAAGCAGGCCGAGGCCATGAGGGCGTCCAGCGTGATTTCATCGTCTTGAAAGACTTTGCTGCGCCCGGTGCGCACGTTGGTGGCGCCAATGAACAGGCGTGGCACCAGCCCTTTGCCCTGGTGGCGTGCGATGGCTTGAAAGTCCACGTTTTGCCTGAGCAGGGAGCGCAGCGGGTTGATGTCCATCGGGTTGCTCTGCGCAGGCGTGAGCGAGGGGGCCATGAAGGGCTTGAGCCAGGGCATCCATTGCGCGGCAACGTTGGAAGGGGTGGCGGCAAAAAAAGTGCCCAGCGTGCCGACGGCCTCCCAGAATTTGCGCAGGGCTTGCCGCGCCAGCTCGCGCCCTTTTTGCCGGGCTTGCTCTGCCGGCAGGCCCAGTTGGGCAGCGGCGGCAAAGCCGCTGGCCAGCACGGTGGCATTCATGGCGCCAGCGCTGGTGCCGCTGATGCCGTCAAAGCGCAGGCGGCCGTCCTCCAGCAGGGCGTCGAGCACGCCCCAGGTGAATGCGCCATGCGAGCCGCCGCCTTGCAGGGCGAGGTTGATGGTGTGTTTTTTCTTTTTGTCCATCTTTTCTTCTCAGGTTGGTGGTGGTGCGCAATTACCTTGGCAGAGAAGATTGCGCGAAGGCCGTGCCGTTGTTTGTTCCTCCCAAACGGCGCGGTGCGTAACAGGCTTTAAGCGTTCCCGACCGGTTGCTGCTGGTTCATGGCGCTCATGCCTTTGATGATGCGCGCCAAAAACCATAGCGAGACGAAGAACCAGGCGATTTTGCCGGGCGCGTAAAGCAGCAGGTACAGGGGCGAGGTGAGGGCGTACCAGACGATGGCCCAGCCAACGCTGCGGATGCGCCAGTCGAAATGGCTGTACTGCCAGGCGCCCAGGGCATCGTCGCGCTTGACCAGATCCAGCACCAGCGCCAACAGCAGCAGCACCATGCTGGGCTCCAGCCCGGGCGCCACGGCGCAAATGGCCACGGCCAGGTGCATGCCATAGCTGATCCAGCTCAGCAGCCGCAGGCCATCAAGGGTTTCCGGATCGATGTTGCGGGCAGGCGCGGCGTCGATGATGGGGTCGTCGTTCGGGGGCATGGGTGCAGGCGTTATTTGGGGTGGCTCAAAGCGTTGGTCAGCAGGCGCGAGGTGATGTCCACGATATGCACCATGCGTTCGTAGGGCATGCGCGTGGGGCCGATCACGCCCAGTGTGCCGACGATTTGGCCATCGACTTCGTAAGGCGCGCTGACGACGGAAAGCTCCGAAACAGGCACGATGTGGCTTTCGCCGCCGATGTAGATTTTCACGCCCTGGGCTTGGCCGGTAACGTCGAGCAGTTGCAGGATTTGGCTTTTCTGCTCGAACAGATCGAAAGCGCGGCGGATGCTGTCCATATCGCGGGAGAAATCGCTCACTGCCAGCAGGTTGCGCTCGCCGGAGATGACGACGTCTTGCTGCGCGTCTTCGCCCGCGTCGGCAGGCTCGCCAATGGCCGCTTCCATCAGCGAGGCGATTTCGGCGCGCAGGCGGTCGATTTCGCGGCGCAGGCGCTCGCGCACCTGGTCGATGGTCAGCCCGCAGTAGTGGGCGTTGAGGTAATTGCTCGCTTGCAGCAAATGCTCTGGCGCGATGTCGGCATCGGTGAGCACCACCTTGTTTTGCACATTGCCATCGGGCGAAACCAAAATCACCAGCACGCGCTGCGCAGAGAGGCGCAAAAACTCGATGTGGTGGAAAACGCTGCTTTTCTGCGGCGCCACCACCACGCCGACGAATTGCGACATGTCCGAAAGCATTTGCGCCGCGTTGGCGATCACGCGCTGGGGCTGATCGGGCGAGAGCTGGGGAGCGTGGGGCGTGTGCAGGTGCGCGGCGGGCAGTTGCTCGCGCTGCACCGTCATCAGGCCATCGACGAACAGGCGATAGCCCTTGGGGGTGGGCACGCGCCCGGCCGAAGTGTGGGGGCTGGCGACCAGGCCCAAGTCCTCCAGATCGGCCATGACGTTGCGGATGGTGGCCGCCGAAAGCTCCAGCCCGGAGGACTTGGCAAGCGTGCGCGAACCTACGGGTTGCCCGTCTTCGATATAGCGTTCGATCAGAGTGGTCAGCAGAACCTTGGCGCGTTCATCCAGCATGCGCGGATTTTATCGATTGCGGCACGCTGCTGTTTTCCAGCGGTCGCTTGATTGCCGGCGTGGGCTTGCAGGATGTGGTGGTGGTGGAGACGCCCGATGCCGTGCTGGTGGCCGATAAAAGCCGCGCGCAAGAGGTCAAGAAAATCGTTGGCGCGCTGCGCCAGGGCAGGCAAGCGGGCCAGGGGCTGGCGGATACCCATCGCAAGGTGCACCGGCCCTGGGGCTGGTACGACAGCCTGGACGTGGGCGCGCGCTTTCAAGTCAAGCGCATCGTGGTCAACCCCGGCGCCTCGCTCAGCCTGCAAATGCACCACCATCGCGCGGAGCATTGGGTGGTGGTCAGCGGCACGGCGGAAGTTACCAACGGCGACAAAGTCACGCTGCTGACAGAAAACCAATCCACCTACATCCCCTTGGGCAATGTGCACCGGCTGCGCAATCCGGGCAAGGTGCCGCTGGAGATCATCGAAGTGCAATCGGGCAGCTACCTGGGCGAGGACGATATCGTGCGCTTTGAGGACACGTATGGGCGCATCGGTACGCAAGGTGTGTCTTGATTTCAAATCATGAGAAATTTGTGATATTGCCCATGTTGCCGAAACATGGGTATTTTATTTCCTTTTGATTTATAAAAAAGGTCGGCTGGAGCCGACCTTTTTCGTGTGCAATGGTCTGAGGCAGGGCGCCCGCGTTACTCGGCGCTGGCTTGCGTCATCAAGGGGGCGTGCTCGAAATTCAGGCGCGCCTCGGCGGCCAGGGTGTCAAAGCGTTCGCGGATTTTCTTGGTGATGGGGGCGGCGGCGGCGCTGCCCTGGGCGATGATTTGCGGGTCTTTGAATTCGCCATGGACGCGGAACTCAAAATGCAAATGCGGCCCGGTGGACATGCCCGTGGATCCTACGGTGCCGATGAATTGGCCCTGGCTGACCTTGTCGCCCTTTTGCACATCGCGGCGCGTCATGTGGGCATATACGGTGACCTGGCCTTCGCCGTGGTCGATATAGACGACGTTGCCGTAGCTATCGCTCCATTTCGATTCCTGCACCACGCCATCGCCCACGCTGCGGATGGGTGTGCCGGGGCGGGCTGCGTAGTCGATGCCATTGTGGTTGCGCCAAGTCTTTTTAATGGGATGGAACCGGCTGCCAAAGCTGCTGGAGACGCGCGAAAACTCCAGCGGCGATGCCAGAAAGGCGCGGCGCAGGTTGGAGCCATCGAGCGCGTAGTGCGCTCCTTTGGCGTTTTCGTCTTCCTGGAACCACAGCGCCTGGTAGGCCTTGCCTTTGTTGACGAATTCGGCGCTGAGAACGCGGCCGCTGCGCAAAGGTTCGCCGTCGGCCTCCAGCGTTTCGTACACGACGGTGAAGCGATCACCTTTGCGCAAATCCTTGTGAAAGTCCACATCGGTAGAGAACATTTCAGCGATTTGCACGGCGACGGGATCGGGCAGGTTGACCGCATCGGTGGCGGCGAACAAGGAGCTTTGGATTTTCCCTGAGGCCATGCGCACGTTTTTCTTGAGCTGGCCTTTTTCCAGCACGGCGGTGAACTGGCCGTCCTCATCGCGGCTGACTACCAGGCGCTGAAAATCCGCGCTGTCGCTATCGGTTACCCAGCGGGCTGTCAGCCGCACGAGCTCATGATCGGCGTTGGCTTCGACTGTAACGAAGCGCCCGTTTCTGCCCCAGAGGTTTTTGTGCGTGAGGGGGTTGCGCCGCAGGAATGTGGCCGCGGCAGGGTCGCTGATGCCCAGGCGCTCCAGCAGGCCCTCGGCGGTTTCGTTGGCCCGCACGCGCGCGCTGCGATAGAGCAGGAAATGGTCTTTTTCCGGCACGAGGCTGGCCAAGTTGCGACCAGAGACAAGCGAAGGGATGTCGTGACTGCTCAGCCGCTGAAAGATGGGCTGATCGGCGACTTGCTGCATATTGGCCACGGCAAAAGCGCCGCCGCCCAGCAAGGCCAGAAGGCTGGCAGCCAGGTATTTCGAGGTGGAACGGGGGGGCGCCGATGCAAGTGCAGGAGCAGACGGCTCAGGGGCGAGGGCATCATCTGCTGTATTCGCCGAAGACGTCAATGACGCGGCGGATAGGCCATCTGGCGGGGGCGCTTCGCTTTCGACCTGGACGATGGGCATTGCTGGATGTTGGGATTCAGGCTGCTCGTAGTTCAAGGGAAAGTCCTGGCAGATGGCCTCAGTTTGCAGGTGTCGGCATGCACGCAAACACAATAAAAAGCACTCCCGGCGAGGCGGGAGTGCTCCCTCCGAAAATGCTTGTTGCGCTCGCTTTTCCATCGCTCCCGTTGACATTGCCAAGGGACGATATCACTGCAAACTTGGGCGAAATCACAAAAAAATGCGGCCATTGCTTATGCAAAGCCTGAGCTTTCATACAATAAGCTCGCAAAAACCTTGGCAGTATAGTCAAAAACGCTTTTCTGCCAAGCAGCTTTACAAAGCTTTGGTCCACATGCCCAAAGCTGCATTTTTTGACCAAAACGCCTTCTTATGCCTGCTTCTGAAAATCCCCCATCCCCCGTTATGAGCGACGCCGTGCAGGAGGCCATGCGCGTGACCATGCGGGGCGTTCAGGAGTTGCTGCCGCAGGCAGATTGGTTGCAAAAGCTCCAGCGTGCCCAGGCGTCGGGCCAGCCGCTGCGCATTAAATTGGGCTTGGACCCTACGGCGCCCGATATCCATTTGGGCCACACGGTTGTGCTCAACAAGATGCGGCAATTGCAGGACTTGGGGCACACGGTCATTTTTCTGATTGGGGATTTCACGGGGCGCATTGGTGACCCATCGGGGCGCAATACGACGCGGCCACCCTTGACGGCCGAACAAATCGAGGCCAATGCGCAAACTTATTACCAGCAAGCGGGATTGGTGCTGGATCTGGATCGGGCCGAGATTCGCTACAACAGCCAGTGGAATGACAAGCTGAGCGCGACGGACATGATTTCCCTGGCAGCGAAATACACCGTGGCGCGCATGATGGAGCGCGATGATTTTCACAAACGCTTCCATGCCGGGCAGTCCATCAGCATCCACGAATTTCTCTACCCCTTGATGCAAGGGTACGACTCGGTGGCGCTGAAGGCGGATTTGGAGCTGGGCGGCACCGATCAAAAGTTCAATTTGCTGATGGGGCGGCATTTGCAGCAGGAGTACGGGCAAGAGCCGCAATGCGTGCTGACGATGCCCTTGCTGGTTGGCCTGGATGGGGTGGACAAAATGTCCAAATCCAAGAACAACTACATTGGCATCACTGAGGATGCCAATAGCATGTTTGCCAAAGTGCTTTCCATCTCGGATGAGCTGATGTGGGATTGGTTTACGCTGCTCTCTTTCCGTTCTTTGGATGCGATTGATGCTTTGAAGAAAGAGGTGGCGCAAGGGCGCAACCCCAAAGAGGCGAAGGTGATGCTGGCCAAAGAAATTACCTCGCGTTTTCACTCTGTGCAGGCCGCGGATGCGGCCGAGCGGGACTTCATCAATCGCAGCAAAGGCGGTATCCCGGAGGATTTGCCCGATGTCGAGCTGAGCGGCGCGCCTTTGGGGGTGGGGCAGGTATTGAAAATGGCGGGCCTGACGGCTTCTACCGGCGAGGCCAATCGCTTGATTGATGGCGCAGGTGTGCGTATTGATGGCGGTGTGGTCAGGGACCGGGGCTTGAAGCTGGAGGCAGGAACCTATGTGGTACAGGTGGGCAAGCGCAAGTTTGCGCGGGTTCATGTGCGTGGCTAATGCCTGGCTCCACGGCAATCGAGCGTTCAGAGGCGCTGCTGGGTTTTGCACTCTTTTTCCGAAAGGCGGAATGCTGCCTGGCTCGAGGGGGCGCTTTTTTGAAGAAGGTAGTAGGGATACTATTTTTAAAAATTGTTAAATGTTGTATCCCTCAAACATCGGCATATTTCATTTGCCTTCAATTTGTATTCAAATGCAACCCCTTTGCGCCGCCTTTGGCGCAAGGACTTACAACAACGTTGAAAAGGAACGACCCTATGCGTACAGATATGCTCCAGCAAGTGCTGGAAGAACTTAAAGGCTCGTCTGCTGACGTGGAAGCATCGGCGCTGATCTCTACAGACGGCTTGATGATCGCCTCGGCGCTGCCCCAAGGCATGGACGAGGATCGTGTGGGCGCCATGTCCGCTGCGCTGCTCTCCCTGGGTGATCGCGCGGCGCGTGAACTGGCGCGCGGCACGCTGGAGCGCGTGTTGCTGCAAGGCGAGCGTGGCTATGTGATCATGAGCTCGGCAGGCAGTGAGGCCGTGCTGACGGTGCTGGCCAAGCAAAACGCCAAATTGGGTCTGCTGTTCCTGGACATCAAGCGTGCCGCAGAGGCGCTGTCTAAGCTCGTGTAAAGGAGGGCAGGCCATGGCAATGCCACTTCAGCAGCCCGCAGCAGATGCGGTGCATACGCACGAAATCACGTTTTACGACGGCACGACCCGCACGGTCAAAGTCAGCGACCGGGAAATTCCGTATCCGGAAGGGCGTTTGATTATTTCGCGCACCGACCTCAATGGCATTTTGACGCATGCCAACGATGCTTTTATTGAGCTTTCCGGTTATGAGCGCGAAGAGCTGATTGGTCAGCCGCATTGCATCTTGCGTCACCCCGACATGCCAAAAGCCGCGTTCAAGGATTTGTGGGAAACCATGCTGGCAGGCAAGAAATGGCATGGTTACGTCAAGAACTTGCGCAAAGACGGTTCGCATTATTGGGTTTACGCGACAGCCGTTCCCAATAAGCGCGGCGGCCAGGTGGTGGGTTATACCTCTGTGCGTCGCAAGCCTTCGCGCAAGAAAATCGAAGAAATGACGGCTTTGTATAAACAATGGTTGGCTGCTGAAAAGGGAGCATGAAATGACGCTGAACCTATTGATTGCCCCTGATTTTTCGCCAGAGCGTTTTGCTGGCTGGCATATGCTCAATACGCTGCTGCAAAAAAAATCGGGTCTGCATTTGCACTTGCTCACGCCAGCGTCTGCGGCTGAACAGGCCGATCTGATTGCCAAGGGCGATGTGGACATGGTTTACGCCAATCCTTTTGATGCCGCCTCGATGGTGCGCGACTCTGGCTACCAGGCGGTTGCCCGTCCGGTTGGCAAATCCGATGAGATGGTGATTGCAACGGGGGCTGACTCTGCCCTGAATGTGGTGGAAGACCTCAAGCCCGGCTGCAAAATCGCCTTGACGGATAACAAGGATGTCAAGCTCATTGGCTTGCGCTTGCTTGAGCCTGCCGATTTGACGGAAGCTGATGTGCAGTGGCAACTGGTGGAAAACTACCAAGCCGCAGCCCGCTTGGCGATCAAGGGCGAAGTCGATGCCAGCTTCTTCTTGGCGGAGGCCTATCACTCCCTGTCGCGTTTGACGAAAACGCAGCTCAAGCCTTTGATTGAGAGCAAGCTCACCGATATCGTGCATGTGTTCTTGATGAGCGCCAAGGCGATTGAGCATGAAAAGCTGATCCAGGACGCGCTCACGGGCTTGACGGGTACACCCGATGGCCAGCCCGTACTGGACGAACTGGGTATCTCTGGCGGCTTTGAAAGCATGACGGCCGAAGATGCCGAGTTCATGATCGATTTGATGGAAACCTTGCTCGATTGAGTCTGGTCATTTCGATCTTGGCCCAAGGCTATGACCCAACAAACTCTCCATGCGCCGCCGCTGCCAGCCGCCGCGGCGGCGCGGTTGTTCTTTCGGCGGGCCAGTCGGCTGGTGTTGCAAAAA
The DNA here is from genome assembly GCA_030528485.1 of Comamonadaceae bacterium. Lineage (GTDB taxonomy): Bacteria > Pseudomonadota > Gammaproteobacteria > Burkholderiales > Burkholderiaceae_C > Lampropedia. The sequence continues at coordinate 31,896 of JAUMYU010000002.1, read as the reverse complement.
CCGGCTGACCGCTTGGCTCACGAGGATCGGGTCAAGCAGGCATTGGCGCTGGATGGCGTGGAACCGCTGCAAGGCGCGCTGGTCGATATGCTGGTCGGGTGTGCATCTGATGCGGCATTGGCGAAAGTGTTTTTGCAGCGCAAAGTGCAGGAGCGTTTGTCTCCTTTGGTTTTAGGGGCCATGCTGGCGCAAGTCAGCAGCGGTGAGCCGCTGCCCAGGGTCAATAAACTGGCTACGCGTTGGTGTGTGTTGGCTACGCCGTCGTTGGATGTTTCGCCACGTGCGTTGCTATGCGGTACGGACGACTCCCGCGCCATTGTGGCCAACGCCATACAGGCTTTGCTGGAGGGGGATGTAGAGGCAGAGATGCATTTTCTTGACCATTGTGTCAGTTCCAACGATGTTCTGGCTTTCATGCTCGCAAGAAAGGAACTTGGGCGCCGTGGCAGGGCGCTTTCCCCGCAGTGGGAGGAAGTCATGGAAGCGTTGCAAAAGAGGATAAACCAATGAGTAAGCACGTACTGAATGACAAACACGTCTTGTTGGCGGGGCTGACGGATCACGAAGCGGCCGCCATCGAGATCATGATTGGCATGACATGGCGTGACAACAAATGCGTGGTGCTCAAGCGTGACTTGACGATGAGTGCTCCGGTGCAAACGCCGCAAGCCTTGGCTTGCCGCTATTGCGTTGTTGACTTGTTTAGCTTGGGGATGCGCAAACATACGCCTGAGACCCAAGTGCGTTTATTGGAATTTCTGGATGGCCGCTCGGCCGTCTTGCTGTTTCGAGGCAGCACCAGTGGCTGGCAAGAGGCCAAGTTGCCGCTGCAAGAGGGGCAACATCTGGCGTGGCTGGCTATGCCCTATACGAGCATGGGGCTGCGCGATGCGCTGAAGTCAATCAGGGCAGATGCGCCTGCCGCGGAGGTTTCCGAGCCTCCAGCTCCTGCGCCTGCCCCGGCGGTGATCCATTCTGGCCCCGGTTCTTTGACGCGCTCTCTGCTGAAAGGCGCTTCCGCGCCTGACATTCCAGCCGCTCCCGCCGAAGTCTCCGAAGCGCAAAAAGAAGCAGACGAGCAGGCCAAAATGCCCGCCTGGCGTCGCGCCTTGTTGATGGTTGGGCGCAAGCCTGCGGAGGAAACGCCCGCTTCTTCCTCCCCGGCGCCAGCGCCAGCGCCCGCCGTCGCTGTGCCCCAAAAGCCAGAACCTGCGGCGCCTGCCCGCCAAACAGGGGAGTTGCCCGGTACGGGCAAAAAGGCTGAAGCCACACGTCAGCCCCAGGCTCCTCTTTCCGTAGCTCCGCCTGTTGTGCGTCTGTCGCTTGAAGCGCGCGGGATCAATCAGGATGTGCTGGAGCGCCTGCAGGCCGTGTTCCCTGCATTGCGCCAAATGGCTTTGGTGCGCTTTATTGGCAAGTTGTTGGGCGGGGCGTATTTGTTGCGCGTGGGGCCTTCCATTTTCGTGCTGGATAGCCAGGCCGGCTGGATTGTGTCGCTGTCCTCGGTTTCTTCTATCCGCAAAATGGTGCAAACGCCAGGCGTGTTGGAGGCCATGGAAATGCAGCCGTTGCTTTCAATCGTGGCAGAAGACGTGGCGCGTCAGCATTTCGGCAAAAGCAATGCGCGCAACCGCAAACCCTTGGATGTTCTGGTGTGGGAGCTGGTAAGCGATGCCTTGCTGGATGTGCGCCTCCAGGCCAAAGAAAACCTTTCTTTTCAATTGCGGCGGTTTCCCAACTTTTCGCAAATCGAACAAATAGGGCCTTTGGATGTGCAACTGGCCGCCATTTGTGCGCGCATGCCGCAATCCATTGAGGATTTGGTGCGTGCATTTCCCAAAAATGAACAAGACGTTTTGCGCTTTATTGTCCTGTCTGTGATTTCCGGGCTGGCGGCGGTGGTTCCCATGCCTGCACAGGCCCCCGTCGCCCAACAGCCTGTTTCCGTGGGTGGGCGCGAAAAAGCTGCCATTCGCCGTGGTTTTTTTAAATCACTGCTGGATAAATTGTTCTAATTGCAGTGATGCGCTTTGATTGTTATCAATTTTTTTGAGGGTGATTATCTCGCTGGTACGTTACAGCGCATTGATGGTTTCATTGAACTATGCCTAATACCTACAAGATTGTATTTGCTGGCCCCGTGGGAGCGGGTAAAACCACAGCTATTCGGACGTTGTCCGATATTGAAGTCGTTAGCACGGAAGCCAACGCTTCGGATGAAATCCGTTTGCTCAAGCAGACGACGACGGTGGCCATGGATTATGGTTTGATGAAATTGGCCAGTGGCGACCAGGTGCGGCTTTATGGGACGCCGGGGCAAAAGCGTTTTGATTTCATGTGGGAAATCCTCACGGAAAATGCCTTGGGCATGGTGCTGATGCTCAATGGCAGTGCGAAAGACCCTGTGGCCGATTTACGGTTGTATGTGGATGAGTTTCGAGAGTTCATCGACCAAACAGCACTGGTCGTGGGGGTTACCCATACCGATGTCAGCGGCCCGCAGCCGCGCCTGGAGCTGTCCAAGGCTTTGGGTGAAATGGGGCTGCCGCCCACCGTGATGGATATTGATGCACGCAGCCGCCCCCACATGGCGGCTTTGGTGAAATCGTTGATATTCAGCATCGACCCTTTCAACGGTTCAAATGGATAGCAAGATGAATGAAAGCAGTACGGGCGCAGGCGCATCGGTGGTGGCAGAGGATCCGTTTTTGATGCTCACCCCCACGGGTGCCATGTATGCCCATGCTGAGCGTGCGCCCAATCAAACCGCCACTGTTTTGCAAACCCTTTTGCCTGCTACCACGGCGCTGCGGCGCAGTGTGTGGTTGGCACAAGCGCCTGAGCATGAGGCTGTATTAACCCAGGCGATGCAAGAAGGATGGGTGCACGAAGTCGAGCGCGAACTTCAGGCGCCGGATGCGCGCCTGGATCATTATTTGCCCCATGCCATTGCGGGCCTATCCAGCACCCGCATGGCGGCATTGGCATCGGATGACGGTTTTTGCCTGGCACGCTCTGGTTACGACGCCTCCGAAGCTGAAATTCTCTCCGCCATTACGGTGGAGTTTTTCGAGTTCATGCGCCGCCAAAAACGCCGTGGCTGGAATAGCAATAGCTCGATTTCGTTTTACGATGGCATCGATATGCTTTTGCCCAGCACGACGATGGTGCCATTTTGGGTGAATGAGGTCGGTTATTGGTTTATTTTGGGCGGCGAGCCTTTGTTGAATAACCGGGCATTGGTGGAAGTGATTTGGAGTATTCACACTGCAAATAAAAAGTTTGCGGTTTCGCTGGCCCGCCTGCCTTTTGATGTGCCGCAAGAGCAATACGATGCGGCCCAACCCGTTTGGAAACGGGTTTGAGGGCAGCCAAGAGCCTTTGAAGCGTTGCAAAACGCCTGTCGCTGCCTGTTTTGCGCCGCTTTCGCTTGGGGCGGGAAGTGGCGCCTATCCTCCCTCTCAACGCCATTTGAGCATTCATGACCCAAGCATCTTTACCCGTCATCGACGAGCTTTCGCAAACCGAATTGGCTGCCTGCATCGGCCATTTGCTGGATAACAAAACCAAACCCTTGCGCTCGCTGGGGCGGTTGGAGGATTTGGCCTTGCAGTTGGGCTGCATCCTGGGCACGGCCGAACCTGTGCTGGAGCAGCCGCATTGCCTGATTTTTGCGGCCGATCATGGCCTGGCGCGCCAGGGGGTGTCGGCCTTTCCCAGCGATGTGACCTGGCAGATGGTGCACAACATGCTGGCGGGCGGCGCGGCGATCAGCGTGCTGACGCGCCAGCATGGCATTGCACTCAAGCTGGTCGATTGCGGCGTGGCCCATGCGCTGCCTGCCCATGCGGACTTGTTCGATTTCAAGGTGGCCCAGGGCACTGCCGATGCCAGCGAAGGCCCGGCCATGACGCGAGAGCAGTGCCTGGCCGCGATAGAGGCTGGGCGAGAGGCGGTGCGCGCTTGTCCGGGCAATGCCATCTTGTTGGGCGAAATGGGCATTGGCAACACTTCGGCGGCGGCTTTGTTGCTGGCGCGCTTGACCGATCAGCCCATCGCCGTCTGTGCGGGCGCGGGTACGGGCGTGGTGGGCGAGGCTTTTGCGCGCAAATTGCAGGTGCTGCAAAAAGTGCTGGATCGCCACGCCCAGGTGCGCGAGCCGCTGGAAGTGCTGGCGTGCATGGGCGGGCTGGAAATTGCCGCCATGGTGGGCGCGACTTTGGAGGCGGCGCTGCAACGGCGGGTGATTGTGGTGGATGGCTTCGTCACCGGCGCAGCGGTGCTGGTGGCCGCGCGCATGCAGCCCCACGTGCTGCAACGCTGCGTGTTCTCGCACCTCTCGCATGAGCAAGGCCACCGCCTGATGCTGCAAGCACTGGATGCCAAGCCTTTGCTGCAAATGGATATGCGCCTGGGCGAAGCCTCTGGCGCGGCGCTGGCTTGGCCGCTGCTGGAGTCGGCCTGCCGCATCTTGTGCGAGATGGCCAGTTTTGATTCGGCCAAGGTCTCCGGGCAGAGTGCCTGAGGCGGCTTTCTATTGATAAATTTTTAAATCAAAGGAAACAAAAACACCTTGTTTTGGCATGATGGTTGGTGTTTTTGTTTTCTTTTGATTGAAAAAACTCATCTGTTTGGCGGCCTTGCCCTGAAACGGCTGGCATAGGCCCGGGCTGACCGCCAAACCTGCGCGCGCCAGCGCACAGGCTCCCCAATTCCCACACGCAATAGCCCTTTATGCAAGCGCTACGCCATTGGCTGCTGGCTGTGCAGTACTTCACCCGTATTCCCGTCACCGGCGCGCTGGCGCAGTGGGTGGGCTATTCGCCCGCCATGCTGTCGCGCGCCTTTGGTCATTTGCCGCTGGTGGGCGCGCTGGTGGGCCTGCTCTCGGCGCTGGCGCTGTCGCTGTCGCTGGCGCTGCTGCCTTCGGTGGGCGCAGTGCCAGCGGTGGCCTGGGTGGCGGCTTCACTGGCGGTGATGGGCGGCTTGCTGGCTACCGGCGCATTGCATGAGGATGGCCTGGCCGATTTGGCCGACGGCCTGGGCGGCGGGGCGAGCGCCGAGCGCGCGCTGGAGATCATGAAGGATTCCCGCATCGGGGCTTTTGGCGCCATGGCCTTGGTGGTGGCGCTGGGCTTGAAAGTGGCTTTGCTGGCGGCGCTGGTGCAGGCCGCTGCGGCGCGGGCGGCGGGCCAGGCGTTGCCGGCGGCCGGGGCGGGCGAATGGCTGGCGGCGGCCGCTTCCTCTGCCTTTTCCGCTTCGTCCGCGCCGGGATGGTTGCTGCCTTGTGCAGCCTTGGTGGGCGGGCATGTGCTCTCGCGCCTGCCGCCGGTGTGGATTGCGGCGTGGCTGCCGTATGCGGGGGTGGCGGCGGCCTCCAAATCCCAATCCGTGACGCAGGGGGCGGCGTGGCCTGCCTTGGCTTTGGCCTCGGGCGTCACGGGCGGGGTCTTGCTGGCGCTGTGCTGGGTGGCGCCTGGCGTGCCGTGGTGGTGGCCAGCCTTGGGCTGCGCCGTGGGCGCGGCTTGGGTGGGCTGGCGCTTGAAAGTGCGCTTGCGCGGCTTTACGGGCGATGGGCTGGGCGCGGCGCAGCAGGTGGGAGAGCTGGGTTTTTACCTGACGCTGCTGGCCTGCCTGTGAACACGGGCGCCGCCTGGGGCTGCGCCCGTGTTGGCGCTATGTCGGCCCCATGCGCGGCGGCGCTTGTTTTATGCTTATTCCATATCAAGGGAATATTGGAATAAATACCAATTTGCCGAAATAAGGGTATTTTATTTCTCTTGATATGGAATTTTGGGGTTGGCGTCAATCCAGTTGAACGCCCGATGCCTCCACGATGCTTTTCCACGCTTCGTAGTCTTGTTTCAGGAAGGCGGCGAATTCGGCGCGGCCCATGGCTTTGGCTTCGGCGCCTTGTTTCTGAATGGCTTGGCGCACGGCATCGGTTTGCAGCAGCGTATTGACGGCATCGTGCATGGCATCGGCGATGGGCTGGGGCAAGCCTGCGGGGGCCATGACGCCGTACCAGGTGCTGACATCGAATTGGGCTACGCCTGCAATGCCCGATTCGGCCACCGTGGGCACATCGGGCAGGGAGGAGCTGCGCGTGGCGGAGGTGACGGCCAGGGGGCGCAGCTTGCCGGCCTTGATTTGCGACATGGCCGAGGGCACGGAGGAAGCCAGCAAATGCACGTTGCCCGCGATGACATCCACCAGCGCGGGGTTGGAGCCTTTGTAGGGCACGTGGATGAGGTCGATGCCCGCGGCGGTTTCCAGCATTTGCCCGGCCAGGTGGATGGAGGTGCCGTTGCCGGGCGAGCCGTAGGTGATGGCGCCAGGCTGGGCTTTGGCTGCGGCGATCACGTCTGCCAGGGTTTTGAAGGGGGAATCGGCGTTGGTGGAGATGAGCACGGGCGAGTAAGCCACGTGGGCAATGGGGGTGAGGTCTTTGACGGGGTTCCAGCTCAGGTTTTTATACAGCCAGGGGCCGATGACGAGGTTGTCCTTTTGCCCCAGCACGAAGTCGTAGCCTTCGGCTGCGGCTTTCACCGCTTCGCCAATGCCGAGCGTGCCGCCCACGCCGGGCTTGTTATCGGCCACGATGTTCCAGCCTTTGCTCTCGCCGAGCTTGGCGGAAATCAGCCGCGCCAAGGTGTCGGTGCCGCCGCCGGGCGGGAAGGGCACGATCATGCGGATGGGCTTGGCGGGCCAGTTCTGGGCGCTGCTGGCCTGGGCGTCTGGCTGCGTGTTCTGGGCCGCGGCGCTGGAGAGCAGGCTCAGGCTGGCCAGGCCGATGGCCGCGCCGGTGATGAGTTTTTGGAACATGGGGTGATCTCGCAAAAATTCGCAATGGGGTTGAACAAGCCAAGGCGCCAGAGCGCCAAGGCGAAAGTGCGGGAGCTTATGCCAATTTCGCCCTCTTTCTCCGGCCTGTGAACCGCTGGGCAAACAGGCGGGCCGCCTCACCCCCTCAGCCACTGTTTGGCAATTCAGGAAAGGGGGTGGTTTTCCTTTGGCTTGCTAATGGCGGTGTGGCTCAGGCTGGAGATTGTATTTCAAAGGAAATGAATTTGCCATGTTTTGGCATGGTGGGCAATAATCGGGTTTTCCTTTGGTTGGAATTTTTGGTGCGGGCCTTGGTGCGGGTTTCGGCGCGGGCCTATTTGAGGGTGGCCAGGTGGGCGGTGAGCTGGCGCAGGCGGGCGCCGGCCTGGCTGTCGGTGTCGTAGTGGCGGGTGACTTGCTCGATTTCGTACTGGAGCTGGCGGATCATGATGTGCTTGAGGGCGTTGTCCAGCTCGTCGCGGTAGTCCTCCAGGGGGTGGCGGGCAAGTTCCTCGATGTGCGGCAGCAGGCGCTGGAGGGGGGGCAGCGCGGCTTGTTGCAGCAGGGGCTTGATCTCGGCCCAGGGCTGCGCGCCGTGGTGCTGGAGGTGGTCGTCCACCCAGGCGAACAGGCGCCCGTCCGGCTCGGGCAGGCGGCACAGCAGCGTCATGTTGCGCTCGCCCAGGCGTTCGGCCAGGGGCATGTGGGCCAGCAGGATGCTGGCGGCGTGTTCTTCGCGGCGCAGCGGGCGCTGGCGCAGGGGCGCACGCGGGGGGCCGGGCGGGCGCGGCTCAAAGGCGCGGCGGCTGAAGCGGGGGGAGGTGCGCTCCTGGCGGCCGTCGTCGTCATAGCGGCGCGCGCCGTCATGGCGGCTGGGCCAGGCGGCGGGGTGGTAATCGCTGGCGGGGGGGGCATCGGGGCCGGGCGGGGGCCAGTCGGGCGCGGGGGGCGGCTCCAAGGATTCAATGGGCGTGAAAGTCTCCAGCGGGTCGAGCGGCTCGAGGCCGTCATCCAGCCAGGCGGATGGGGGGATGTCGTCGGCGCCGGAGGGCGGCTCGCCAGCGGCGGGGGCGCTGGGCGGGTGCAGTGGCTGGCTGCGCCGGGGGGCGTGGCGCGGGTCGGCGGCCATGCTTTGCCACAGGTGCAGCAAGTCGTCGCGCTCCATCTGGGCGATGCGGGCGACTTCGCTGCGGATCTGGATTTTCAGCGCGCTCTCGGGCAGCAAGGCCCACAGCGGGTAGGCCTGATGGGCCATGCGTGCGCGGCCTTCGGCGGTGGCGAGGGTGCAGTCCTGGCTGGCCACTTGCAGCAGGTATTGGCTGAGCGGCAGGGCCAGTTCGACTTGCTCGGCAAAGGCGTTTTGGCCGCGCTCGCGGATGTAGCTGTCGGGGTCGTGCTCCTTGGGCAGAAAGAGAAAGCGGATGCTGCGCGTGTCGCTGGCAAAGGGCAGGGCGCAGGCCAGGGCTTTGGCGGCGGCTTTGCGCCCGGCGGTGTCGCCGTCGAAGGCAAAGACGATGTGCTCGGTGTGGCGCAGCAGCAGTTGCACGTGCGCTTCGGTGCAGGCGGTGCCCAGCGTGGCGACGGCGTTGGCAAAGCCCCATTGGGCCAGGGCGACGACGTCCATATAGCCTTCGCACACCAGCGCGTAGCCCTGGCTGCGGATGGCCGCGCGCGCTTCGTACAGGCCATACAGCTCCTGGCCTTTGTGGAAGATGGGCGTTTCGGGCGAGTTGAGGTATTTGGGCTGGCCGCTGCCCAGAATGCGCCCGCCAAAGCCGATGGTTTCGCCGCGCACGTTGCGGATGGGGAAGATCAGCCGCTGGCGGAAGCGGTCGTAGCGGCGGCCGGTTTCTTCCTTGTAGATGACCAGGCCCGCTTCTTCGAGCAGCGGGTCGGCATAGTCGGCAAAGACGGAGGAGAGCGCATGCTCGCCCGCCGGGGCATAGCCGAGCATGAATTGCGCGGCGATGGCCCCGCTCACGCCCCGGCCCTTGAGGTAGAGGATGGCTTCGGGCGCGGTTTTCAGGAAGTTTTTGTAGGCGCGCGCGGCCTGGGCGTTGATGTCGGCCAGGGTTTTCTTTTGCTCGCGCTGTTGCTGGCGCTCGGCAAGCTGGGCGGGCGAGAGGCGCTCTTGCTGCGGCATGGGCAGGCCGGCGCGCTGGGCCAGCTCCTTGACGGCATCGACAAAGCCCATGCCCGCGTAATTCATCAGGAAGTGGATGGCGTTGCCATGCGCGCCGCAGCCGAAGCAGTGATAGAACTGCTTGCTGGGACTGACGGTGAAGGAGGGGGATTTTTCCTCGTGAAACGGGCACAGCCCCAGCAGGTTGGCGCCGCCTTTTTTCAGCGTGACGTAACGCCCCACGACTTCGACGATGTCGGTGCGGGCGTTGAGTTCGTCCAGAAAGCTTTGCGGGATGGCCACGGGGTCGGGTAAGGTATTTTACAAATCATTGTAAATGCCATGGCTTGATAATATTGCCATAACAAGGTTATTTTGTTGCCTTTTGATTTGTAATCATTGGGGGTTCAAGGCAGCCACTGCGCCACCAGCGGCGGCACCAGATCGGTGGCGCGGCCTTGCAGAAAGCGGTAGTGGGCGGGGGCGCGTTGCATCTCCAGCGCGATCAGCACCTTCTCCGCATGAGCGGGCGCTTCCTGCACCAGCGCGGCGACGGGAAAGACCGAAAGCGAGGTGCCCACCACCAGCACGCGATCGGCCTGGCAGATGGCCTCCAGCGCCTCATCCAGGCGCAGCACGGCCTCGCCAAACCACACCACATGCGGGCGCAACTGGCTGCCATCGGGCGCCAGATCGCCCAAGGCGATGTCCGCGCCAGCCAGCGGCACGATCAGCGACTCGTCCGCGCTGCTTTGCCCCTTGGTGATTTCGCCGTGCACGTGGATGACGTTGGCCGAACCGGCCCGCTCGTGCAAATCGTCGATGTTTTGCGTGATGACGGTGACGCGGTGGCGCTGCTGCAATTGCGCAATCGCCCGGTGCGCCGCGTTGGGCTGGGCCTGGCGCACTTCGCGGCGGCGCTGGTTGTAAAACTCCAGCACCAGCGCGGGGTTGGCGGCGTAGCCCTCGGGGGTGGCGACGTCCTCGATGCGGTGCTCGTTCCAGTAGCCGTCCATATCGCGGAAGGTGCGCAAGCCGCTCTCGGCGCTGATGCCCGCGCCGGTGAAAACCACGATGTCCTCGGCCATGTTCGATTTCCCTGGAAAAAATGCAAAACGGCGATTGTGCCGCAAGGCGTTTGGCGGCATGGGGCGTGAAACAATGTTGCGCTTCTGCCCGCGCCCCGCCTGCCGGGCAGGCCAGCCAACTTTCCCCGGGAGCGACCGCCTCATGACCCATCCCCAAACGCCCAGCCTGCAAAAAGCCGGTCAGCAGGCCGTGGCGCAAAACATCCAGGCGCTGGCGGGCTTTCTCAAGCACTACCCGCCTTTTGACGCGATGGAGCAGGCGCATGTGCTGTTTTTGCTCGAGCGCAGCCGGCTGGTGTTTTTCGCCGCAGGCCAGCCCATCATCACCCCCGCCGATGGCAAGGTGCGGTTTTGGTATGTGGTGCGCCAGGGCCATGTGCAGGGCTTGCGCGGCGATGGCCGCGAGGAGCCGGATGTGCCGCTGAACCTGCTGCCTGGCGACGGCTTTCCGTTTGCCGCCATCATCGGCGAGCGCGCCTCGCGCCGCACCTACACGGCGGTGGAAGATACGTTTTGCCTGCAATTGCCCGTGCCCGATTTCGCGCGCCTGGCGGAGACTTCCGAAGCCTTTGGCCAATACGCCATGCGCGGCGTCAGCAGCCTGCTGGGGCGCATCGGCAACCGCTTGCAGGCCAGCGCGGCGCAGACCTTGAGCGAGAGCGAATCGCTGGCCACCCCGCTGGCCGAGATGCTCACGCGCGAGTCGATTACCTGCACGCCCCAGACCAGCGTACGCGAGGCGGTGCGCCGCATGCACGACAAGCGCGCGGGCAGCATCGCGGTGGTGGACGCTCAGCAGCGGCTGGCAGGCATCTTCACGCTGCGCGATCTGCGCGGCCTGGTGATCGACCCGCAAGCCAATCTGGATGGCCCCATCGAGCAGGTGATGACGCGCAAGCCCTACCACCTGCCGCCCACGGCCACGGCGTTTGATGCGACGGAACTGATGGCCCGGCACCACTTCGCCCACGTCTGCATCGTGGAGGACGGGCGGCTGCGCGGGGTGATTTCCGAGCGCGATTTGTTCGCCCTGCAACGTGTGGATTTGGTGCACCAGGCCAGGGCCATCCGCAGCGCCCAATCGGTTGAGGCCATGACGGCCATCCGCGGCGAAATCCCCAAACTGGTGGCCAAAATGCTGGCGCACGGCGCCAGCGCCGAGCAACTGCTGCGCATCGTGACGCAGCTTAACGACCACACCGTCGCGCGCGTGATCGAGCTGGTGCTGGCCGAGCGCGGCGACCCCGGCATCGCCTTTGGCTGGATTGCCTTTGGCAGCGAGGCGCGCGGCGAGCAAACCCTGCTGAGCGACCAGGACAACGGCATCATCTTCCGCGCCAGCGATGTGCAGGAAGCGCGCGCCTGCCAGGCCCGGCTGCTGCCGCTGGCCCATGCCATCAACACCGCGCTGGACGCGTGCGGCATGAGCTGGTGCACGGGCAATGTGATGGCCAGCAACCCCGATTTGTGCCTGGCCGATTTCCAGTGGAAGGCGTTTTACAACCGCATGGTGCTCAGCGGCAGCCCGCAGGATTTGCTGCACTCGACGATTTATTTCGATCAGCGGCTGGTCTGGGGCGATGACGCCGGGCTGGCCGATGTGCAAGCCCATGCGCTGCAAACGGCCGGGCAGGACGAAGCCTTTTTGCGCCTGATGGCCGCCCAGGCGCTCGATCGCAGCCCGCCCGCGGCCAGCCAGCTCGGCGGCTTGCGCCATCGCCTCAAGCACGCACTGGGCGGGGGCGAACAAAGCATTGATTTGAAAACGCAGGCGCTGGCGCTGTTTGTGGATGCCGTGCGCATTCTGGCGCTGGGGCATGGCATCCGCGCCGCCTCCACGGTGGAGCGGTTGCGCAGCCTGGGCCAGCAAGGCCATTTGCCTGAAGTGCGGGCGCAAACCTATGAAGAGGCGTTCAACTATCTGCAACAACTGCGCCTGCACCACCACCAGCAGCAACTGCAAGCGGGGCAGGCGCTGGACAACCGCATCGACGCCAGCGCCCTCAATCCCCTGGAGCAGCGCGTGCTGCGCGGCGCGCTGGCCGAAGCCGAGCGTTTGCAAAGCACTTTGCGTTTGAAATACCGGCTTTAGAGCGTGTTCAAAATCTTTGCACGGTGGTCAAGAGAGCGGATTTGGGCGCTCTGCGGCGTTGCAAAGCCTCGCCATAGCTGCGGCTATGGCTGTGTTTTGCGCCTTGCATCCCATCCCAAACCGCTTCTTGCCCACTCGCGCCGAGATTTTGAACAGGCTCCAAGCTCAAACACGTTCGAGAAACCCAAGGTAAGCCCATGATTTCAAAAAGGTTTGAGGCATGCGTTGTCGAAGGGCAACATGGCACAAAGTGTTTTCAATCGTAACATTGAAACTCGGGTAATCTCCTTGTCAGTGCATTTCAATACTGTTATCGTCGAACGACATAACCGTGAATTGGCCGCGTGGGGCGGCTTCGGCGCAGGGCCGACCTGAACCTGCCGCGCCAAAAGCACAACCAATCATTTTTTTACATTTATAAAGAAGCAAATGGCAAACATGCATCGTTGGAAACACTCTGCCCTGGCCGCTGCAGTGGCGCTGACCGCTGGCTTGCATGGACCTGCGGCGGCCTTGACATTGGGGCAAATTCGTGTGCAGTCGCACTTGGGCGAACCCTTGCGCGCCACGATTCCAGTGAGCAATCTCACCGCAGACGAGGCGCAGACCCTCCAGGCCAACCCGGCCTCGCCCGACGTCTTCAACGCCCACGGCGCCAATTACTCCAGCATCATGACCCGCCTGCAAGTGACCTTGCAGCGCAAGGCCGATGGTTCGGCGCAGTTGCTGCTCAGCACGCCCATGCCCGTGAACGAGCCGTTTGTGGATTTGGTGCTCAGCGCCACCTGGAATGGCGGCAACGCGGTGCGCAGCTACGCCGTGCTGCTCGATCCCCCCATTTCGCCCAAGCGCAGCGCAGCGGCTGGCAGCGCAGGTGCGCAGTCGGCGGCGACGCCCAAGGATGATGCGCCTGTGGCTGCCGCTGTGCCAGCGCGGCCTGCACCGGCGATGGCGCCTGTCGTTGCGCCGCGCACTTCCGCGCGCGTGCAAGGCGATGATGTGTACCAGCGCGCCAGGAACTGGATGCAAAGCCAGGGTCAGACGGTTTCGGGCGCGGTGGCGTCCGCCCCCAAGCCATCCCGTGCGGCGGCGAGCCGTGCAGGTGGCAAAGCGCGGGCCAGCAGCATGCCCGCAGTGGGTGCAGAGGGCGCGGTCAGGACGCGGCGCGGCGACACCGCCAGCTCCATCGCCCGCCGCCATTTGCCCAGTGGCGTATCGCTGGATCAAATGCTGGTGGCCCTGCAACGCGCCAACCCCCATGCCTTCATCCGCGATAACGTCAACCTGCTGCGCTCGGGCGTGACGCTGGAGATCCCCGATCTCGCCGAAGTGCAGGCCGTCTCCGCGCATGAGGCGCGCCGCCAGATCGTGGCCCAGACGCGCGACTTCAATCAATACCGCAACCGTGCGGCCGCCCGCGTCGCCACCGTGCCTGCGGCAAAGCACAAGAGCGATACCGCCGTGGGCCGAGTGACTGCGCCCGTGACGGCGCCTGCCGCTCCGCAGGGCGATACGCTCAAGCTTTCGTCGCAGCAAGCCTCCCAGGCGCAAAAACGCGTGGAACAGCAACTGGTCATGCAGCGCCAGAAGGAGGAGGACGAGGCCCGCAGGCTGGAGGCCGAAACCAATGCCCAAAAGGCCAGGGAATTGCTGGAGCAGGCCAAGGAGCTCAATGGCAATGGCAATAACGTCGGCGGCGCTGCCAGGGAATCGGCGGGTATTGTGCCCATTGAAGCGCCGCCGCCCGTACCACTGCCACAGCCGCCTGCCGAAATGCCTGCTGCGGCGTCAGACGTGGCGCCTGTGGACGAAGTCAAGCTTGCTGAGCAAGCTGCCAAAGCGGCCGAAATGCCCGAGCCTGCTCCCGTGCCTGTTGAGTCAGTACCCGTTGAACCGCCCGCGCCCGTCGAGCCTGTGCAGCCACCCAAGCCGCCAGAGCCGCCCAAGCCTGCGGAGAGGCCCAGGCCAGCGCCCGCCCCTGTGGTGGAGGAAAGCTTCCTGGATTCCTTGCTCGCCAACCCCTGGTTGCCGTATATGGGCGGCGGCCTGCTCGCGCTGCTCGGCTTTGGGCTGTACTACCGCTATCGCAAAGGGCGCAGCGGGGAGGACGTGGTGTACGAAAACAGCAATATCCCCGACTCCTTCTTCGCCAGCAGCAGGGGGGGCAACAGCCAGGGCGGCGCCTCTGCCGCTTCGACCCAGTCGGCTTCGTCGGGTATGTCCACTGCCGTGTCTTCCATGTCGTATTCGCCCAGCCAAATCGATGCGACGGGCGAGGGCGATCCTGTGCTGGAAGCCGATGTGCTGTTGGCTTATGGCCGCGACCAGCAGGCCGAAGAAGTGCTCAAGGAGGCGGAAATCAGCAACCCGACGCGCGCCGCCATCAAGGTGCGCCTGGCCGAGATCTACGCCTCGCGCCAAGACCGTCTGCTGTTTGAAGCCAAGGCCAGCGAGCTGGCCAAGCTGACGCAGCAAACAGGCGCCGACTGGGCCAAAGTGGCCGAGCTGGGCCGCAACCTGGATCCCACCAATCCGCTCTATCAAAACCCCCAGCAAGGCGCTGGCGGCGTGGAGGACCCCAATGCGGGGGCTGATTCCAGCCTGCTGTCGGGCTTTGGACCGCTCTCCGGCCTGGATTTCGACTTCCAGCAATCTTCCCTTGCGCCGGTGAACGACGATCTCGATAGCAAGCAGGGCGAGGAGCGTCGTGCCGGCCCTGCGTCGGCGCCGTCTCCGGCCGGACTGGCGGATTTGGGTCTGGATCTGAACCTGGGCGATATTGATGCGCCCTCGTCGGTCGCTGCGGGCCTGCCGCATGACGACGCTGCGCATGCCACTATCCCCACTTTGCCAAGCGCGCAAGAGGAGACTTCTGCGAGTGTGCCTGCGGCCATGTCGCAGCCCGAGTCGCTCAGCGAGGAAGGGCCCAAGAGTTCGCTGGAATTTGATCTGTCCGATATGGACTTCAGCTTGCCGCCGATTGAGCCAGAGACGCAGCCCAAGCCAGAGGCCGACGATCCCGTGGAAGGCGAGCGCAGCTTCCTGGGGGAGCTGGATTTGGGTTCCGACACAATGGCCGATGAAGATCCGCTGGCCACCAAGCTTGCTTTGGCCCGGGAATTCCAGGGCTTGGGCGATAGCGAAGGCGCGCGTGCCCTGTTGCAGGAGGTGATTGCCCAGGCGGATGGCCCGCTCAAGGCCAAGGCGCAAGCCATGCTGGATGGGCTGAATTCTTAAGAACCTGTCCCGTTCAAACCTGAAACGGGTTTTGAACAGGTTTTAAGGCCCTCGGTCCTCAAGAAACAAACGCCGAAGCGCATGCGCTTCGGCGTTTGTTTTTTGGTGTTGATTTTTCATGATTTCCATATCATTGGAAAATAATGCTATTTATGGGATTGCCATAAAATGTATATAAAATTTCCTATTGATCGATAATTTTGCAATTGAATCCTGATTTTTATGCGTATAGCACTTGGTTTGAGTTACGACGGCAAGGCTTACCACGGTTGGCAAAGCCAGCCCGATGGGCAGACTGTGCAGGATCGTCTGGAGGCGGCGCTGGCGCAATTCATTGGCCAGCGCGTGTCCACCGTGTGTGCGGGGCGCACGGATGCGGGGGTGCACGGGTTGATGCAGGTGGTGCATTTCGATTCGCCGGTGCAGCGCGAGGAAATGTCCTGGGTGCGTGGCGTGAACCGCTATTTGCCCGGCGATGTGGCGATTCAATGGGCGCGCGTCGTGCCCGACGGCTTCCACGCCCGCAACCGGGCGCAAAGCCGCAGCTATGCCTACGTGCTGCTGCAATCGCCCGTGCGGCCCAGCATCGAGGCCGGGCGCGTGGGCTGGACGTTTTTGCCGCTGGATGGGCAGGCGATGCGCCAAGGCGCGGCGTATTTGCTGGGCGAGCACGATTTCAGCTCGTTTCGCGCCGCGGCTTGCCAGTCGCACACGCCGGTGAAGACGATGCTGCGCGCCGCCATCACGGCCACGCCCTTGCGGCGCGGGCATTGGCCGACTTCAGCGCCTGCCGCGCCAATTGCGCCGGAGGCGGCCGGTGCCAGCGCGGCCAAGGCATTCACGCGCGTGCCTACGTGTTATTGGCGTTTCGAGTTCGAGGCGAACGCCTTTTTGCATCACATGATTCGCAACATCATGGGCTGTCTGGTCGCCATCGGGCAGGGGCAATATCCGCCCGAGTGGATGGCGCAGGCGCTGGCGGCCCGCTCGCGCGATGCGGCCGCGCCTACGTTTGCGCCCGACGGGTTGTACTTCCTGGGGCCGCGCTACGAGGCGCATTGGGGGCTGCCCCACACCACTGCAGGGTGCGATTTTTTGCCGGGGGCTGGGTGATCTTTCCCGAATTTCCAGATCATCGGAATGAAAATATGCCGGTTTTGGCATGCTGGTTGGCGTATTGATTTTACTTTGATCTGCATTGGAAAATCGGTGCAAGGCAGATTTTCCATTTCAATGAGATTGAGAAACCACCTGTTTCGGCTTGATGGGTAATGCGTGAGTTTTCCTATTGATTGGTAAAATTGCGGGTCAAAGTTCAGCAGCCGAAAACGAACACCGCAGGCGTTTTCCCGTCGGCCGGGCAGGCGGGGCTTTGCTGGCGCCACTGGGCGACGGTGCGCGTTTGGCTGATGGCGCTCTCCAGGCTCAGGCCGGCGCTGATGGAAAGCCAGGTGTCGGGGCGCAGGTGTTGCAGCAAGGCTTGCCACAGACGGGCATTGCGGTAGGGCGTTTCGATGAGGATTTGCGCCTGGCCGCTGTGGCGGCTGAAGCTGTCGAGTTGCTGGATGCGCGCGGCGCGCTCGCCTTCGGCCACGGGCAGATAGCCTGTGAACGCGAAGTTCTGCCCGTTCAGCCCGGAGGCGGCCAGCGCCATCAGCAGTGAAACGGGGCCGGCCAGCGGCACGACGCACAGCCCCAGTTGATGCGCGGCGCGCACGATGGAGGAGCCGGGATCGGCCACGCCGGGCATGCCCGCTTCGCTGAGCAGGCCGATGTCGTGCCCCTCCAGGGCGGGCTGCAAGAGGGCGGCGGGGTCGTAGCCCGCGCCGCGCTCTGGCATGGCGCGGTGTTGGTGGTGTCGGCTGGCGTTTTTGCCCAAGGCGGCTTGGCCTTTCATCCCCTTGGCGTGGCGTGGGTTGCCAGCGATGGATGGCGCGCCTGCGTGGTCGCCGCTTTTATGGATTTCGCGCGGCAGCTCGGCAATCTGCATGGCTTGCAGGGGCTGGCACAGGGGGTAGAGCGCGTCGATGCGCTTGAGGTAGGCGCGGGCGGTTTTGGCGTTTTCAACAATCCAGTGGCTGGTGGCGGCGGCCTGGCGCAGGGTGTGCTCGGGCAGCGTGTGGCTGAGGGGCATGTGCTGGGCGCAGCCAAAATCCAGCGGCGCGGGCACCAGCAGCAGCCGGCCTTTTGGGGCGGGCGTTGTCATGGCTTGCAGGCGTCAGGGAATGGCCAGACCCGCGGCGCGCAGCATGCGGCAGGTGCGGATCAGAGGCAGGCCGATGAGGGCGGTGGGGTCGTCGTTGTCGATGGCATCGAGCAGGCTGATGCCCAGCCCCTCGCTTTTGGCGCTGCCTGCGCAGTCGTAGGGCTGTTCGGCGCGCAAATAGCGCTCGATCTCGGCGGCATCCAGGGCGCGAAAGCGGGTGCGCACGGCAGCCAGCTCTTGCAGCTCCAGATGGCTGGCCTGGCAAACCACGGCGATGGCGGTGTGGAAAACGACGGTTTGCCCGCTCATGCGGCTCAGTTGCGCGACGGCGCGCTCGTGGGTGTGGGGCTTGCCCAGGCTTTGGCCGTTCAAGTCGGCCACTTGGTCGCTGCCGATGACGATGGCCTCGGGGTGGCGCGCGGCCACGTCCCGCGCCTTGGCCAGCGCCAGGCGGATGGCGAGCACTTGCGGGGTTTCGCCGGGCAAAGGGGTTTCATCCACCTCGGGGCGGGCGGTGTCAAAGGGCAGGCCCAGCCGCTCCAGCAAGGCGCGCCGGTAGGGCGAGGTGGAGCCAAGGATGAGCGGGCGTGGGCTGGGCGGGAGGGCGGCAGGGTTCATGGCAGGTCTTTGGATTTTTCTTTGGCGTTGAGCTTTTCCAGCTTGCGGCGCAGCGGCGCTTCCAGCTCCTCGGCTTCCTGGCGGAATTGTTCAACGCTGATGGTCGGGCTGGCGCGCAGCCAGGGCGGCCCCAGGGATTTTCCATACCAGGGCGTCCAGAGCTGGCCCGTATCGGCGTAGCGCAGGAGTGGCGGAATCAGCGCCAGCGCCAGGGAGAGGGCCAGCACGAGCGCGGTAGCCACGCGCACGCGAGCGCGGGTGTAGAGCACGATGCGCAGGTGCGCCCAGACGGCGACGGCCAGCGGCAGCCATTCCCATTCTTCCCAGGCCATGTTCAGCCAGGGTTGCGACCAGCCAAAGGACAGGCCCGCCATGACGTAGTTCAGTGCCAGCATGGCCAGGACGGCCCAGGACATGATGCCGGTGTGCCGCCAGAAAAACATTTGGTGGCGGAAGATGCGCGTGACGATGGCCCACAGCAGCGCCCAGACGCCGAGGATGATGAGGTTGGGCATGGTTTCTTCCAGCACCAGGCGCGTGCTGATGTCGTCGTATTGCAGGTAAACGTGCAGGGCGTGCAGCAAAACGATACCGAGCAGGGCCAGCGCAGGGTTGAGCAGCGACCACCAGGTGCGCGTCAGCAGCGGCAGCTCCTCGCTCACAGGCGCGCCGGCCAGGCGCAGGCGCAGGCGGGTGGCGCCCGCGTGCCATTCGCTGCCGCTGTGCAGGGGCAGGCGCTGGCCGGCGCGGTACACCTTGCGCCCCTGGCGCAGGCCGTTGCGGGTGCTGGCGGAGACGGTGGCAACAATGTGCGGCGGCGCGGGCGTTGCGACCGGTTCATCCGGTTCAATGCTGCCAGGCTGGGGGCTGCCGGGGGCAGCCGTCGTGGCTTCCAAGGTGAAGTGATGCGCGGCCAGGTGCGGGTCGTCCAGGACGACATCGTTGCCCACATCGCGCCCGACGGTGACGGGCCACTGGTGCAGCGGCCAACTGCTGCGCGCGTGCCCGTCGCGGTCGAGGATTTCGAGAATGCCTAGTCTTTCCATGCAAAGCCCTTCAGGAAGTGTTCGGTCAAACGCATGGCGTTGGCGTAGCTCACGCCCTCGACCTGCAAGGAGCTGAGCAGGCCCTGGGTGTCTTGGTTGACGGAGGCGGTAATCAGGTGCAGCGTGTACAGGCCGGGCAGCTTGCGCAAGCCGTCGATGCACAGCACCGCCCGCATGGGCAGGTGGTTGTGCTCCACAAAACGCTCATGGCAGCGGCGGGGCACGTCTTTGCCCCTGTAGTTGTCGGCGACCTGGCTGCCAAACAAGTCGGAATATTGCTGTGCAAACCGCCAGGGCCCGATGGTGCGGCCATCCAGCCAGGTGTGGCTGACGTTCAAGGTGCCCAGGGTGTTGTTGCGGCGCACGAAAATGCCCCAATCCATGGTGCATTCCGACTCGCGCGAGCGCATGTCCGTCTCGTCATCGCGCGAGGAGTTGCCCCAGCAGCGCATGAAGACTTCCTGCGGAATGGGCGCCTGGTAGCGGCTGGGCGCTTCTGCGTCGGGCCGGGCTTGCCAGGGCAGGGCGATGAATCGCTCGGTCAGCAGCTCCTGGTGGGCCAGCAGTTGCCGGGTGATTTCGGCATAGGCTTGCGAAGCCTTGAGCGGCGCTGGCGTGGCGCTGGTGGCCAATGCGGCGCGTGCGCGCTCCAGCAAAGGCTGCGCGAACTGGCTGGGCACGAGAAAGCTGATCTGCTCGCCATCGCGGCGGGTGGCGACGTTCACGCCGATGACCTGGCCGTTTTCGTCCAGCGCAGGCCCGCCGCTCATGCCGCCGCTGAGCGAGCCGCCGAAAAAAATATGGGGGTAAAACGCGCGTTCGACCTCACCGTTGTAATGCCCCTCCATCACGGCAAAACCCACATCCAGCGGATTGCCCAGGGCAAAAATGCGCTCGCCGCGCTGCATGCTCTGGTGTGCGGGGCGAAAACGCAAAGGCGGCGTGTGGGCAAGGTGCTCGCCTTCGAAACGCAACAGGGCCAGATCGTGCACGACATCGAACGCCACAATGCCCAAGGCACCCTGCTGGCCTGCGCTGGTGGTGTAAACGAGGCGGTGGCGCTGAGGTTCCAGCAGTGCCGTGCTGATGACGTGGTAATTGGTCAGCAGCAGCCGGGCGTTGGCGTCGGCCTCAATCAGAAAGCCCGAGCCAACGCTGCTTTGGCTGTCGCTGCCTTTGACCAGCGTGCGCACTTGCACCAATTGCTCACGCGCCTGGGCATAGACGCGCTGCGCGGCCGGGCTGGCATCGGCCAGGGTTTCGGCCGCAGGCACGGGGGGCGGCGTCTGCGCTTTGGCGTCTTGGGCCAGGCATGGCTGGGCGATGGCGGCAAGCGTTGCCAGCAAAATCGGAAAAATGCGTCCATAACGTCTGTGACGCCTGTAACAACCGGAAAGCCGCAAGAAAGAGGTCATGGGGCGCGATTGTAGGGGGGAGGGTTGGCGAACTCTGCCTACAATGGGCCCAAGCGTGCAGAGCAGCGTGGATCGGCCCGCCTTTGCCTGATTGTTTGTTAATGGCGTATCGCCTTTTTCAAGGAGGTTTCAATGAATCAGACATTCAAAGTGACAGGCATGACATGCCAGCATTGCGTCAATGCCGTCCAGAAAGCGGTTCTCAGTCTGGACAATACGGCGAAGATTCAAATCGATTTGGGCACGGGCCTGGTCAGCGTGGGCACAACGCAGCCGCGCAGCGCGCTGATTGCGGCGATTGAGGAGGCTGGCTATAAAGTGGTCGCGCTCTGAGTTTTTTCGCATTTTCAATGCCTGAAAGAAAAAAGCCGCTTGATAAAGCGGCTTTTTCAATCCTGAAAATCGGTTGTTTGTTTTTGCTGGATTTTGAATTCAGGCGTGATCGGTATCCGGTTTGCAGGCTTCGAGGCGATAGCCAACCCCATATACGGCATTGACCACATAGCCATTTTCAGGGTGCAGCCCCAATTTGGTGCGCAAGCGCGAAACGTGGGTGTCCAGCGAGCGTGAGGGCACCTGGTTGGCCTGGCCCCAAACCAGCTCGCGTACATGGTCGCGCGAGAGCAGGCGTCCGGCATTTTGGAACATGAACAAGGCCAAATCGAATTCCCGCGCTTTCATCTCCACGGGTTCGCCCCGCACGGCCAGCGTGCGATTTTCGGTATCGAAGGTGTAAATGCCGAATTCCATGATGCCCGATCCGCTTTGCGAGGCGGGGTAAGCGCGCCGCAGCAGCGCATTTACGCGGGCGGTGAGTTCGCCGATGCGAATGGGTTTGGCCATGAAGTCGTCCGCGCCGCAGCTCAGGCCCGCGATGACGTCGCTTTCACTGTTGCGTTGCGTCACAAACAGAATGGGCGTGCTGGAGCCGATGCTTTTGCGAATGGCGTCAACCACGGCGGGGCCATCCATATCGGGCAGCATCCAGTCGATAATGATTAAATCGAATGTCTGCCGACGCAAATCTTTTAACAGGCTGGTTCCGTCGCCATACAAATAGGCGGTGTGGCCCATTTTTTCGATAGTGGCGCGTTCCATTCCCTGAACCAGCGGGTCATCATCCAATATTGCGATTCTCATTTTCTGTTTTACTCGGTCAAAGGGGGTAATCGGCTTGCACTACTGTAACGAAATGCTCCGGCGCTATTGTAATAAAGAATTAACAAATGTGCATTGCGACGAAAACATCCGGGCGAAGTCTTGCCCGGATTTTTGGGTTTGCTGTTTTTGTTGAATTTTGCGTGCAGTAGTGGTGATTTTGGGTGGGGATGCTGTCACAAGGTGGGGTGTATCCAGTCGCAGCCGGCCTCCTGGGTGGCAATGTGCAAGGCGATGGGGTGCGCGCCGATGGCCTGCTGCATCCAGCGCAAGGCATGCTCGGGGCGGTTGTTTTGCTGGCTGAGGTGGGCGGCAACAACGTGTTGCAGCCCGCTGTGCAGGACTTGCGACAGCAATTGCGCGGCGCTGGCGTTGGCCAGGTGGCCTTGCGGCCCGGCGATGCGGCGTTTGAGAAAGGGGGGATAGCGGGAGGCGGCCAACAAATCGGGCTCGTGGTTGAACTCCAGCAGCAGGGCCTGGCAGTCGCGTGCGTGCGCCAGCACGTGGGGGGTGATGTGGCCCAGGTCGGTGAGCAAGGCGATGTGCAGGCCCTCTTGGCTGATGCGCAGTTGCAGGGGTTCGCGCGCGTCGTGCGGGACGGTGAAGGGCAGGGCTTGCATGCGGCCCCAGGTGATGGTTTGGCCGTCGCGCGCGCATTGCCACATGCCGTCGCAATCGGGGCGGCCTGCGCCTAGCCAGGTGCCGTAGCTGCTCCAGATGGGGATGTGCAGGCGGCGCGCCAGATCGAAGCAGGGGCCAACGTGGTCGGCGTGCTCGTGCGTGACGAAGATGGCGTGCAGATCTTCGGGCGTGAGCGCGCAGGTGTGCAGTTGCGCGCGCAGTTGGCGCAGTGGCAGGCCGCAGTCGATCAGGGCATAAAAGGGGGCTTGGCCGTCGGCTGCACGCCCTTGCACCAAGGTGGCGTTGCCTGAGCTGCCGCTGGCCAGGCTGCGAAAGCGCAATGGGGGAGGGGGTTGTAATTCCAAATCTATGAGAAAAATGACTTGTTGCCCACGTTGCCGAAATGAGGGTGTTTTTTTATCTTTTGATTTGTAAAAATGGATGCCGGACAGGCAGTGGCGTGGCCGCTGCCTGTCCGGCATCCTCAAGCCTGGGGCTTGGGACAGGCGCTTATTTCAAGTCTTCATACAGCAGGCCGATGATGCGCTGGGCCTGTTCGGCGGGGGCGGGCTGGCCGGCTTCGGTTTGCACCTGGGCGTAGGAGGCGCCGTCCTGCGTGTGCACGAAGATGCGGTAGCGCACGGGTTGCGGGGCCGAGGCTTCGCGGCCGATGAGGCGGCCAAAGAAGCCGGGTTTTTCGCGCTGGGCGTCGGGCGCGATGTAGCGCACGAAGTACAGGCCCTGGGAGCGGTCGCGGTCTTCGACGGTGAAGCCGGTGCGATCCAGCGCGGTGCCGACGCGGCGCCAGGCGCGGTCAAAGTCGTCTTGCAGTTGCAGGGCGGGCGCGGCGGCGAGCTGCACCATTTGGGCGCCGGTGAAGGTGCTGGCGCCAGTGTTGGCCGGGCCGCTGGCGGCGGCAATGGCGCGCGATTGTTCTTCACTCACGCCCAGGCGCACCATCAGGCGGCGCAGGAATTCGGTTTCCAGCTCGGCATCGGCGTTGCGGGGCTGCCACATGGTGAGTTGCTGGGTGCGGTCGGTGAATTCTTCCGCCATGCCGCGGTGGGTGATGTAGATGTCGGTGCCGCCATCGGGGCGGCGCTCCAGGCGGGTGCGGAATTTGTCGCGCTCGCCGGTGGAGTACAGCGCATCGATGACTTTGCCCAGCGTGTTGCGGATGATGTCTTGCGGCAGCTTGGCGCGGTTTTCCGCCCAGTCGGTTTCCATGATGCCGATGGCGGGCTGGTCCATCACCAGGGTGAAGCCGTTGTCGAGCCAGAACTGGCGCACGGGATCCCACAGCGCATCGGGGCTGCGGGGCACGCTGAGCCAGCGGGTGTTGCCTTCGCGGTGGATGCGCACATCGGCCATTTGGTCGCTTGCGACCTGGCTGCCGCTTTGGCCTTGGCGGATTTGCGCGGCCAGCAAGGCGTTGGCGGAGACTGCGCCGCCGGAGAGGGTATAGCGCGCGTCGGGGGTGAGCTGCGTCAGATCGGGGGGTACTTCCAGCGCGGTGCCGCGGGAGGCGCTTTTGTAGTCGATCTTGTCGCCCTCCATGACGGAGCAGGCCGCAAGGGCGAGCGCAGCGGCCAGGGTAAGGGCGTGCCGGGCAACAGGGCGGATGGACTGGGCAATGGGTCTGGTCATGGGTTCAGGGCGAAAGGGCGGGCGGCGGTGCGGCGGATGCCATGCACCGCCGCTGCCGATGGACGAGGGAAAGGCGGGCCAGGGTCATTGGGGCAGTGGAGGGCAACGGGGCAGTGCTGGCGTTTGCAGTGCGGGATGCCACGGCGCGTTCTGCCTGTGTTGAGCCTGCGTCAGGTCAGCATCAGGCCAGCGGCTATGCCAGCAACTGCGCGCTGCGCAACGCGGCTTCCAGCGGGGCCTGGTGGGGCTGCGAGAGGGGTGTGAGCGGCAGGCGCAAGGCGCCGCCGCACAGGCCCAGGCGTTGCATGGCCCATTTCAGCGGGATGGGATTGGCCTCGTTGAACAAGTGGCGGTGCAGCGGCATCAGGCGCTTCTGGATGGCGTTGGCTTGCGGCGCATCGCCTGCGATGGCGGCTTTGCACAACTGGCTCATGAGGGCGGGGGCGATGTTGGCGGTGACGCTGATGTTGCCGTGGCCGCCGCAGAGCATGAGGGCGATGGCGGTGAGGTCGTCGCCTGAGAAGATGGCAAAGCCCTCGGGCGCTTCCTGGATGAGGCGCTGGGCGCGGGCGATGTCGCCCGTGGCTTCCTTGATGCCGATGATGCTGGGGATTTGCGCCAGGCGCAGCACGGTGTCGTGCTGGAGATCGGCCACTGTGCGCCCGGGCACGTTGTAGAGGTACATGGGCAGCTCGGGCACGGCCTCGGCGATGGCTTTGAAGTGCTGGTACATCCCCTCCTGCGTGGGCTTGTTGTAGTAGGGGGCGATTTGCAGTTGGCTGTCGGCGCCGACTTGCTGGGCGTAGCGGGCCAGGGCGATGGCTTCGGCGGTGGCGTTGGAGCCGCAGCCGGCCATCACGGGCACGCGCCTGGCGGTGTGCTCGACGACGGCTTTGATGACTTCCTGGTGCTCCTCATGCGTGAGCGTGGGGGATTCGCCAGTGGTGCCGGTGACGCTGATGCAATCGGTGCCTTGGTCGATATGCCAATCCACCAGCTTGCGCAGGGTGTCGAAATCGACGCTGCCGTCTTCGTGCAAGGGGGTGACCAGGGCCACGATGCTGCCAGTGAGGGCCGTTGCAGGAGATGCCATAGAGGGGAGAGAGGGGTAAAAGCAAAAGGCGCATTCTAGAGCGTGTTATGCGCTTTCCGTCCCCCCGAGCGGGCCGCCCTGGCGGCGCGCTCAAATCTTCATCACCTGCGCGCGGTAGTACTGCAACTCGTCGATGGATTCGTGCACATCGGCCAGCGCGGTGTGTTTTTGCGCTTTTTTGAAGGCCTGGGCGATTTCGGGCTGCCAGCGCCGCGTCAGCTCCTTGAGGGTGCTGACATCCACGTTGCGGTAGTGGAAATACGCCTCCAGCCTGGGCATGTATTTGACGAGAAAGCGCCGGTCTTGCCCGATGGTGTTGCCGCACATGGGCGATTTGTTCTTGCCCACATAGCGGCGCAGAAAGCCCAGCAATTGCGCCTGGGCCTGCTCCTCGTCGATGGTGGAGGCGCGCACCTTGTCGATCAGGCCGCTGCGCCCGTGCGTGCCTTTGTTCCAGGCGTCCATCTTGTCCAGCACCTCGTCGCTTTGGTGCAGCACGATGACGGGGCCTTCCACGCGCGGCTGCAATTGCGGGCCGGTGACGATGACGGCGATTTCCAGCAGGCGGTCGCGCTCGGGGTCCAGGCCGCTCATCTCGCAATCGAGCCAGATCAGGTTGTCGTCGGATTTGGCCAGCAACTGGGCTGGCTGGTCGGAAGGAGGGCAGGCGGAAGCGGGGGGGGCGAGGGTCATTGCGTCGTTTGCAGGCTACAGTGAGAGGGTTTTTTATCAATCAAAAGGAAACAAAATATGCCTATTTCGGCATATTGTGAAATAAGTTTGTTTTCCTTTGATTGGAATGATGGCGAGGCGAGGTGGGCGGGAAAGGGCGGCGGCGCTTATTGCCAACTGCCGATGTCGGCATCGGCCCCTTCGCCGCCGGGCTGGCCATCGGCGCCGTAGGAGAACACATCCACCTCGCCATGCAGGCCCGGTTGCAGGTATTGGTAGGGGTTGCCCCAGGGGTCCAGCGGCAGCTTGCCATTGTCCAGATACGGGCGGCTCCATTTGGCGGGCACAGGCTCGGTCGTGGGGCGCTCGATCAGCGCCTGCAAGCCTTGCTGGGCCGTGGGGTAGCGCATGTTGTCGTTGCGGTAGAACTTCAGCGCGGTGACGATGGTGTTGATTTGCGCGCGCGCGGCGGTTTGGCGCGCCTCGTCGGTGCGGCCCAGGATGTTGGGGGCCACCAGCGCGACCAGCACGCCCAGAATGACCACCACCACCATGATTTCAATCAGCGTGAAACCGCGCTGCAAACGCGCGCTGCGGTGCGGGCGGGGGGCGGAGGCGGGCAGGGGGGAGGCAGGAAAAGTCATGACAAAAACAGGCTGTTGGGCGCGCAGCCAGCGCGCAAGGGGCGTGATTTTGGCCCACAAATGGGCGCCGATCTGGCCTCGATCGGCCCTGGCTGGGCAGGCGCCGAAAGCCTGCCGACTGTGGCTCGGGGGCGCATGGCCGTCGATCATAATCGCGCCCCATGCGCAAGCCTTTTCTTCAATCGCCGTGGGCGCAACGCCTGCTCACCAGCGCCGTTTGGGCGCTGGCGGGGGGCAGCGCCGCCTTTTGGGTGCTGGTGCAGCCGGCCTTGCAAGATGGCCCGCCCGCTGCTGTGGCCGGCCAACAGTTTTGGGCGGCCGATGCTCAGGGCTTGCGCGCGCTGCTGGGGGCGCAAGGGCCAGCGGCTGCCGCGCAAGCGCCTGCCGCTGCGGCGATGCCCGATGCCCGTTACGAGTTGGTGGGCGTGATGGCAGGCACGGCCAGCGGGCAAGGCGCGGCGCTGATTGCCATCAACGGCGAAAGCGCCCGCATGTACCGCGTGGGCGCCCAGGTGGGCGAGGGCGGGCCGTACCTGCGCAAGCTGCAAGGGCGCAAAGCCTATTTGCAGCCTGCCCAGGGCGCGGAGCTGGAGCTGGAGCTGCCTGCTTTCAAACCCACGCCCCCCACCCAGCCCAAGCCTGGCGCGCTGGAGCCAGCCATCAAAGGCCCGATGCGCCAGGGCGGCGGGCATGTTTTTACGCAATGAGTATGGATTTTACAAATCAAAAGGAATAAAAATATCCATATTTCGGCTTGATGGTATTGAAGTTTATTTTCCTTTGATTGGTTATTTGGGCGAGGCTACGAAAAAACCGCGCGGGCGCTTGGCCCGGCGCGGTTTTTTTCATGTGCAGTGCGTGCTTAACGCGAGCGCAAATTGCCTTGCTCGTCGGCAATCACTACCTCGACGCGGCGGTTCATGGCCCGGCCTTCGGGGGTGGCGTTGCTGGCGACGGGGTGGTTTTTGCCATAGCCCTGCACGGTGATGCGCGCGGGGCTGACGCCACGGCTGACCAGGGCCGATTGCACGGCGGCGGCGCGGCGCTCGGAGAGGGCCTGGTTGAAGGCCTCGGAGCCGATCGAGTCGGTATAGCCCTCAATGCGCAGGCGGCGCTCGGGGAATTGCTGCAAGAACGCGGCGAGCTTGTCCATGCGCGGGTTGGCCGAGGGCAGCAAATCGCTCTTGCCGAACTCGAACAGCACATCGCCCAGCGTGACCAGCAGGCCGCGCTCGGTTTGCTCGGCCTGCATCTCGCGCAGGCGCGCTTGCAGCGCCTCGTTTTCCGCCTGGGCGGCGGCGGCCCTGGCCTGGGCGGCGGCGGCTTGGGCTTGCGCAGCCTGGGCGGCGGCCTGTGCCGATTCGAGCTGGCGCGTGCGCGTTTGCAGGCGCAGGCGGTCGGCTTCGCTGCGGGCCTGGCCAAAGGCTTGCTCGGCCGAGCGGGCCTGGGCCACCAGTTGGGCCGTTTGCGCTTGCTGGGTGGCCAGGTAGGCCAGGTGGCGGACTTCGGCTTCGTCGCCATCTTTGCGCCAGATGCGGTCAGCCTGGGCAATGGTGTCGGAGGCGGATTTGAGCTCCAGTTGCGCGAAGCGGGCCACGTCGGCGTTGGAGCCGGTGGCGGTTACGAGCTGGCGCGCTTGCTCCAGCGCGGGGTTGACGCCTGTGGCGGCGCAGGCGGTCAGGACGGCAGCGGCGGCGGCCCACAGCGTCCATTGCATAGGCTTGTTCATGTGTGCACTCCTTTGATGTGAGAACCGTGGAATGGAATGGCGCTTAGCGCGCGGGTTGGCGCAGCAGCTCGTCGCTGAGGGCCTGGTTGGCGCGGCGCACTTCATCCAGCGCGGCCTGGTTTTTGGCGGCGTTGGCTTTGCTTTCGGCCAATTGGGCATCGGCCTGGGCTT
This sequence comes from Comamonadaceae bacterium, assembly GCA_030528485.1. Lineage (GTDB taxonomy): Bacteria > Pseudomonadota > Gammaproteobacteria > Burkholderiales > Burkholderiaceae_C > Lampropedia. The sequence continues at coordinate 3,512 of JAUMYU010000002.1, read as the reverse complement.
CTTGCGCCAGGCGGCGCGCTTGCAGGTGTTTTTTCTCGGCCAGGGCCTGCTCGGCGCGGGCGAGTTTTTCGCGGGCCTGTTGCAGCTCCACAGGTGCGGCGGCGGCGACCGAAGGCTGGGTGACGACGCGATCCAGCGTGGAGCGGGCCACGGCCATCTCGGCCGTAGGCGCCGGTACGCTGGAGCAGCCCGCCAGGGCGCAGGCCAGGGCGAGGCCGCCCCAGACAGCGCCGGTGCGGCGCGTGAGCTTTTGTGGTGAAAGCATGGTGTTCTCCTTTCGGTAGCAATAGCAGTGGCAACAATGCCGCTGGCAGCGGCGGTGATTGCGGTGATTCGATTCTAGAGCGCCCCCGGCGACCGGACGCCGGGGCGCTTGGGGCCGCTACAGCGGCGCTTTGGCGTGGAACACGCGCACCGGGTTGCCGCGATCGACGCGCCAGTGCAGTTGCGCGCGGGCCTGGCGTGCGTGGGCTTGGGCGGCTTGCGCGCGCTCGGCCAGCCTGAGGGCGATCAGCGCGCGGGCCAGCTTTTTGTTGGCATGCTGGCTGCGCTCGGTCATCACCTTGACGGCGATGCCGCTGGCTTGGTGCACGGCGTGTACGGCAGAGGCGGTCGTGTTGACGTGCTGGCCGCCTTTGCCCGCTGCGCGGCAGGCGGTAAAGACGATGGCATCGTCACCAGCGCCTTGCGCATCGGCGTGGCCGGGCGACCGTTCGCCTGGCTCCCAATCCGGGCAACGCTGCACGGCCACAAACCAGTTTTTGCGCCGATGGCCCGGGCGCAGCGGGCTGGCGAACACCCATTGGATGCTGCCCAGCCAGCTTTGCAGCCAGGGCTGGAGCAGGGCGGCGTCATCTTGCGCCTGCCCCCGGGCATGCCTTTGCGGTGCAGGCAGCACCTGCAAAACCACGGATTTGTAGCCAGCCGCCGTGCGCACGGCCTGCACTTCGTGCAACTGCACGCCAGCGCGCTCGGCATCGCGCAGCAATTCGCGCAAAGTCAGGCGCACGGCCAGCTCGCACTCGGCGGGGCCTTGGGCGGCGGTGATCTGGATCAGCAGCATGGGGCGGCGCCTTTCTTGTAAGTCAGCAAAGGGCGCAGGCGCGCCAGCAGCCGGATCAGCCCCGCCTCGGCCAGGCTGGCGACGACGGCATCGACCTCCTTGTACGCCTGCGGCGCTTCCTCGAACAGCAGCTCCTTGTCGCTGCACACGACGGCGCTGCCCAGGCGCGTTTTGCGCAAATCGTCGGCATGAAAGCGCGCCAGCCGCCCCGCGCAATCGCTGCGCGCCCATTTGCGCCCAGCGCCGTGGGCCAGCGAATCCAGCCCTTCGTGCCGCCCGGCAACGGGCTGCACCACATAGCTGTAATCGCCGCGCGAGCCGGGAATGACGACTGGCCCCGCATCGGCAGGCGTGGCCCCCTTGCGGTGCAGATAGCCTGGCAAGCCATCGATGCAGGCCGCGTGCACATGGTTGTGGCTTACATCCAGCAGCAGCTCGCCCTCGGCGCGCAAGGCGCGCAAAAAGCGCCGCGCGATGCAGGCGCGGTTGAGCTGGGCGTAAGCCAGGGCGGCATCGTGCTGGCGCAAATAGTCTTGCGCAGCCGCGCTGCCTGCACTCAAGCCCGCGTGGCCGTGGGCTTGCACATGCTCGCGCAAGATGGCCCCGCCCAGCCCGCGCGAGCCGCTGTGCACCAGCAGATACACGCCGCGCGGATCCAGCGCCAGAGCCGGTGCGCCGTCTGCGCTGCCCGCATCGCCATTGGCGGAATCGGGGTAGAGGCGATCGCACGCCAGTAGCTCCGCAAAGTGGTTGCCCCCGCCGATGGTGCCCAGGCTGCCCTCCAGCATCGCCGTCGTACCCGGCAACGCCCCGGCATCGGCCAGCGCCTGCACTGCGCGCCAGGACGCTTGCGCCTGGGCCTCGTGCAGCAGCGCCTCGGGCAGCGGCCCCTCCTGGCTGCCCAGCCGCTTTTCCAGCTTGGCGGGGGAGGTTTTGTGCGCCTGCAAATCGGTGCGCCACAAGGCCATGCCGCAGCCGATATCGCCCCCCACCAGCGCGGGGTAGAAGTGCCCGATGCTGAAAAACGCCGCGCCAATGGGATAGCCGCGGCCCGCGTGCAAATCCGGCAGCCCGACGGCGGCGTGCATGTGCGGCAGTTGCGCGGTGGTGTGCAACTGCGCCACGGCATTGGCTTCCAGCCAAACTTGTTGATTGGCAAACACGCGCACTTTGTCGCGCAGGTTTGCCTGCAAAGAATTGCCCATAGAAATCCTTGAATGAAAGGGAAATCAAAAAAGAAACAGGGCAACCTGGGCAGACGCAAGCCGAGCGCAGGCATGCGGCAGCGAATGTGAGGCTGATGCATTTTCCAATCAAAAGTAAAAATCACTCTATTGCCATCATGCCGAAAGCAATGGATTTTGTTTCTTTTGATTGGTAAAAATGCGGGCGCAAAGGCTGAAAACCACGCTGCTTGGTGCAGCGGCCAACGCCGACCAGACAGGCCAAGCGGTCAAGCCGTGTTGGCTTGCGAGCGCAAAGGGCAGTGGGGGCGCGGAGGTTTTCAGGCGGCGGCCAGCGCAGCCAGGTTGCAAAGTGCGATGGCATGGCGTCGGGTCATGGGAAGCTCCTTTGCAACGTGAGGTGAAGGCGCAGCCCGCGCAGTGGGGGCATGGCCGGAGGATGGGCGCACAAGGCGCAAAACGAAAGCCGCGCAGTATAAGAGCTGATTCGAGGGCTTGGTACGTGCTGTGCCCCTGTTTTTTTCCCGGTTGGTGTGATGGGGGCAGAGATGACTGCGCGCGTGCAGGCCCTTCCAGGCCAGCCCCCCTCCTACAATCGCGCCCCATGTTTATTCACCTGCGTTTGCACACTGAGTTTTCCGTCGTCGATGGCACGGCCCGCATTGGCGATGTGGTCGCGCGCGCGGCCAAGGATGGGCAGCCGGCCCTGGCCATCAGCGACTTGAACAATCTGTTTGGCGCCGTCAAGTTCTATACCAAGGCGCGCGGCAAGGGGCTCAAGCCCATTTTGGGCGCCGAGGTGGTGGTGGCCGGGGCGCCGGGCGATGCGCCCACGCGGCTGCTGCTGCTGGTGCAGGATTGGCAGGGCTATCTGAGCCTGAATGCGCTGCTGGCGCTGGCCTGGACGGACAAGCAGCACGCCGCCGCGCAGGCCCAGGGCATGGGGCAGGTGAGCATGGCGCAACTGGAGCAGCACAGCGCGGGGCTGATTGCACTCTCGGGCGCGCAGCAGGGGGCGGTAGGGCGCAGCTTGCTCAATGGCGATTTCCCGCAGGCGTTCGAGCGGGCGATGGAGCTGGCGCGCATTTTCCCCCGGCGCTTTTACATTGAGCTGCAACGCGCGGGCCGCCGCGATGACGAGCGTTACATCACCCAGGCCGTGCAACTGGCGGCCAAGGCGGGGCTGCCGGTGGTGGCCACGCACCCGATCCAGTTTCTCGATGCCGATGAGTTCGAGGCGCACGAGGCGCGCGTGTGCATTGCCG
>JAUMYU010000056.1 GCA_030528485.1 Comamonadaceae bacterium | reverse complement strand
AGAGCTTGTCGGCGGGCACTTCGATGGGGCCAAAGGTGTCTTTTTCGGTACGGGTGTTGGACATGGTTTGCAAAACGAGTGAATGAGAGGAGTTGGCGATTGTAATTGGCCCATCATGGCCCGCGGCCTGCTCCAATGGCGCGGGGCGGCTTGCGTGCGGTTTTGTTATTTTAAATCAATAGTAAATATTACTTTATACCTGTATTGCCGAAACAAGTTGATTTTATTTCTTATTGATTTGAAAAATAAGGCTTTCGACAGGCTTGGCCCAGGCAGGCGGCGTTTTTGTCGCCCTCGCCGTCCTCCTGCGCGCCATCGGTATCGGGCACGGTGGCGGTGGTGCTGGCGGGCCATTGCGGGTGGGTGGCCTCCAGTGCGTGCAGAAAGTCGGCCAGCGCCTGCCATTGCTGCTGGCTGTCTTCCAGCGTGTTGATGTGGCGGCGCAGCGCGCCGGCGCCAGGCACGCCTTGCAGATACCAGCCGATGTGTTTGCGCGCGGTGCGCACGCCGGTGTATTCGCCATACAGGCTGTAATGGTCCAGCAGGTGCTCCAGCAGCCATTGCCGCACGGTGGCGGTGGCCGGGGCGGGCGGCTGGTTGCCGGTGGCGAGGTAGTGGGCGATTTCCTGAAAAATCCACGGGCGGCCCTGGGCGGCGCGGCCCACCATCAGCGCGTCGGCGCCGGTGTGGCGCAGCACCTGGGCGGCTTTGGCGCCGTCGGTGATGTCGCCGTTGGCGACGACGGGGATGCGCACGGCCTGTTTGACGGCGGCGATGGTGTCGTACTCGGCCTGGCCCCGGTAGCCTTGCTCGCGCGTGCGCCCGTGCACGGTGAGCATGCACACGCCAGCGTCCTCAAAGGCGCGCGCCAGCGTGGTGGCATTGCGGTTCCCCGCCGACCAGCCGGTGCGCATTTTCAGCGTCACCGGCACGCCGTGCGGCGCGCAGGCGGCCACCACGGCCTGGGCGATGGCGATGGCCAGCGGCTCGTTTTGCATCAGGGCCGATCCGGCCCAGGCGTTGCAGACTTTTTTGGCCGGGCAGCCCATGTTGATGTCGATGATTTGCGCGCCGCGCTCGATGTTGTAGCGCGCGGCTTCGGCCATGGCGGCCGCTTCGGTGCCGGCGATTTGCACGGCGATCGGCCCGGGCTCGCCCTCGTGGTTGGCGCGCCGCGCGGTTTTGAGGCTTTTGTAGAGCTGGGGCTGCGAGGTAATCATCTCGCTGACGGCGTAGCCGGCGCCGAGCTTGCGGCACAGCATGCGAAAGGGCCGGTCCGTCACGCCCGCCATGGGGGCGACGAACAGGCGGTTGGCAAGGGCGATGGGGCCGATGTGCATGGCAGGGCGGGCGAAGTCGGGCGGCGGCACGGCGCGCGGGGTTTACCGGGCTTTGGCGTTGGCGCGCGCGGGCTTGCGCGCGGCTTTTGGGGTTTTGGTGTTTTGCGTTTTCTTGGCGGATCTTTTGGAGGAGTTTTTGGCGGCACGCTGGGCCACGCCTTTGGTGGGTTTCCTGGCGGCGTTTTTGGCCGGGCCTTTTGCCGCCGACCTTTTGGCTGCTGGGCTTTTTGCTGCCGTGGCTTGGGCTGGCGTTTGTGTGGGCGTGCTGGCGCTCAGGCCGCGCGGCGGGTTGTGTGGCGGTGGGGCGCCTTTGCCTTCCAGCAGCACGTCGTCTTCGCCACACTGGGGGCCGTTTTTCTGGGGGATCCACAAGGCCACGTTTTTCAGGCCCTGCGAGAGCATACCGAGCTTTTCCGCCGCGCCACGGCTGAGGTCGATGATGCGCTGGCCTACGTAAGGGCCGCGGTCGTTGATGCGGACTTTGATTTCCTTGCTGGTTTGCAGGCTGCGCACGCACACGATGGTGCCAAAGGGCAGGGTGCGGTGGGCGGCCGTCATGGCGTACATGTTGTAGCGTTCGCCGTTGGCGGTGAGGCGGCCGTGGAATTTGTCGCCGTACCACGAGGCCTGGCCGGTTTGGTACAGGCTTTGCACCGCCGCGCCTTTGCTGCGCAGGCCCTGGGGTAGGCGCGCCTCCAGCGCCTCAATGGTTTTCACGCTGGCGTGCAGGCCCAGCGAGGCTGGCTCCAACGGTTTTGGGGTGATGAGTTCATAGACCGGCGGCATCAAATCCAGCTCGAGCATGCGCGTGGCGTGCAACGGCTCGCGCTCCTGGGGCGCGGTGGTGCAGGCGGCCAGCGTGATTGCTGCGAGTGCGACGAGTGCGCCTGGCCAGTGCAAACGGGGGGCGGCGGCTGTGCGGTGGGGCGTCGTGTGCATAGGCAAAAGGCGGCGCGCGCTCATGCGGTGGGCGCGGTGGGTGCGTCGGGCGCGCCGGGGTGCAGGCCCAGGCGCCGGGCGATTTCCAGCACCAGGGGGCTTTGGTTCATGGTGTAGAAGTGCAGGCCGGGCGCGCCGCCTGTGATGAGGCGCTCGCACAGGGCGGTGACCACATCCAGCCCGAAAGCGCGGATGCCGTCCACATCGTCGCCCAGGGCTTGCAGGCGTGTGCGGATCCAGCGCGGCACTTCGGCCCCGCAGGCGTCGGAAAAGCGCAGCAATTGGCTGGCGCCCATGATGGGCATGATGCCGGGCACGATGGGCGCGTCCACGCCCAGGGCGCGGGCTTCGTCCACAAAGCGGAAGTAGGCATCGGCGTTGAAGAAATACTGCGTGATGGCCGAATCGGCGCCTGCGCGCACCTTGGCGGCAAAGGCTTGCAGGTCTTTTTGGGGCGAGGCCGCTTGCGGGTGCATCTCGGGGTAGGCGGCTACTTCAATGTGGAAGTGCGCGCCGGTTTCTTCGCGCACAAAGGCCACCAGATCGCTGGCGTATTGGAAGCGTTGCTCGGCCTGGCCGCTGCTGATGCCGTAGCCGCTGGGCAAGTCGCCGCGCAGAGCTACCAGGCGTTTGACGCCCATGTCGCGCAGCTCTTGCAGCTCCGCGCGCAGTTTGGCGGCGTGGGCGCCGATGCAGGAGAAGTGCGAGGCGGCATCTTGCCCTTCGGCAAGGATTTCGCCCACGGTGGCAAAGGTGCCCGCCTGGGTGGAGCCGCCTGCGCCGTAGGTGACGGAGCAAAACTGCGGCGCCAGGGCGTAGAGCTGCTGGCGCGCCTGGCGCAGCTTGAGCGCGCCGGCTTCGGTTTTGGGCGGGAAGAATTCCAGGCTAAGGGGCAGGGCAGGGGTGGGGGCTGGCATAGAAAGGGGGGAGGGTCGTGTCCCAAGCGCGCGGCGCGCGTGGGCGGCGTTGAAGGGCGACGCGGGGGCGGTTGCGGCCAGCCTGCACTGCAAAGAAGCTGGCAAAGAGGCGTCGCGCAATGCAAAGGGGCGCGATTGTGCCGCGAGATGGCGTGGCGTGGCGGTTTTGGGGGATTGCCCCTTTGGCCTGAAGCGCCATCGCGTGCGGTGAGGGGGCTCCGTCAGTGGAGTGTGGGACGGGCGGGTTGTGTAATTTTATCGATCAATAAGAAATAAAATTAACTTGTTTAGGTATATTAGTATTGAAATTGATTTTACTTTGATTGGTTTTGCGAGTTTGTGCTGGCGCTGGCCGCTTGCGCCCGGATGAAGAACTCGCGGTTGCCGTCGCCGCCGGTGATGGGGCTGTCCAGCCACTGGCGCGGGGTCAGGCCGTGGGCGCGGCAGGCGGTTTCGATGCGCTCGCGCACCAGGGCGTAGAGGGCGGGGTCGCGCACGATGCCGCCTTTGCCCAGTTGCTGCGGTTGCAGCTCGAACTGGGGCTTGACCAGCATGAGCAGGTGGGTGCGCGCGTCCATGCAGGACGCCAGCGCGGGCAGCACCAGCGTCAGCGAGATGAAGGAGAGATCGCCGGTAATCAGCTCAAAGCCCGCCCCGTCGGGATCGACCTGCGCGCGCGTGAGCTGGCGGGCGTTGCATTTCTCCAGCGCCTGCACGCGCGCGTCCTGCCGCAAGGCGGGCGCGAGCTGGCCGTGGCCCACATCCACCCCTACCACCTGGCGCGCGCCGTGTTGCAGCAGGCAATCGGTAAAGCCGCCGGTGGATTGGCCCACATCCAGGCAGCGCCAGCCCGCGGGCTGCAAGCCGGTGGCGTGCAGTGCGCCTGCGAGCTTGAGGCCGCCGCGCGAGACATAGCGCGTTTGCGCCTCGTCCAGCAGTTGCAGCTCGGCGTGCGGGGGCAGTTCAGCGCCGTTTTTGGTGATGCGCTGCCACGGCGCGGAGCCATCGGGCAGCCGCCACTGCACGCCGCTGGCGATCAGGCGCTGCGCTTGCGAGCGGGTGGCGGCCAGGCCACGCTGCACCAGCAGTTGGTCGGCGCGGATGAAGGCGGACGGGGCGGGCATGGGTTATTACAATTCAAAAGAAATATAATTTAATTACCATCATGCCGAAATGTGTTGATTTTTTTTTCTTTTGATCTGTAAAATAAAGGGCTAGATGGAGAAGAAAGGCGCTTCTGCGGGCACAGGGGTGGGCAGGGTGTGGGGCTGGGGCAGCAGGCCGTGCACCATGCCCGTCAAGGCCCAGTTGATGATGCCGTAGAGGATGGCGCCAAACAACCCGGCCCAAAAGCCCGAGACGCGAAAGCCGCGGCTGAAGCTGCCCGCCATCCAGAACAGCAGGCCATTGAGCGCCAGGTAGAACGCGCCCAGGGTCAGCAGCGTCAGCGGGATGGTGAGCCAGAACAGCACCGGCCGCAGCAGGGTGTTGATGAGCCCGACGATGACGGCGGCCCACAGGGCGGCTTTGAAATCGCGGATTTGCACGCCCGGCAGCAGGGCGCCCACGAGCATGAGGGTGACGGCACTGAGCAGCCAGGTGATGATGAGTTCCAGCATGGGCTTTCTCCTGACGGGTGGGTGAAGGGCTGGGGCGGCGGTGTTTATCCAAGGCTGCGCACGAAGGCGGCGATGCGGTGCGCGGCCTCCAGGCAGGGGGCGGTTTCAGCCACCAAAGCCATGCGCACGCGGCCTGCGCCGGGGTTGCCGTGCGCGGTGTCGCGCGCCAGGTAGCTGCCGGGCAGGACGGTGACGGCCTGCTGTTCGTACAGCGCCCGGGCAAAGGCGGTGTCGCTCAGCCCCAGGCGGGGCGGGATGCCGGCCCAGAGGTAAAAGCCGGCATCGGGCAGGCGCACATCCAGCGCCTCCGCCAGGATGGGGGTGACCTGGGCGAATTTCTCGCGGTAGAGCGCGCGGTTGTCCTGCACGTGGCGTTCATCGTTCCAGGCGGCGATGCTGGCCGCTTGCACGGGCAGCGACATGGCGCAGCCGTGGTAGGTGCGGTAGAGCAGGAATTGCTCAAGAATGTGCGCATCGCCCGCGACAAAGCCGCTGCGCATGCCCGGCACGTTGCTGCGTTTGGACAGGCTGGTGAGCATCACCAGGCGTTGCCAGTCGCGCCCGAGCTGGCGCGCCGCTTGCAGGCCGCCCAGCGGCGCTTCATCCTGGAAATAGATTTCGCTGTAGCACTCATCGCTGGCGATGACGAAGCCGTAACGCTCGCTGAGGGCAAAGAGCTTGTCCCACTCGGCCAGCGGCATCACCGCGCCGGTGGGGTTGCCCGGCGAGCAGGTGAACACCAGTTGCGTGCGCTGCCAGATTTCGTGCGGCACGCTGTCCCAATCCACGGCGAAATTGCGCGCGGGATCGCTGTTGACGTAATACGGCTGCGCGCCAGCGAGCAGCGCCGCGCCCTCGTAGATTTGGTAGAAGGGGTTGGGGCAGACGACGATGGCCTGCGCATCGCCGGGATCGACGACGGCCTGGGTGAGCGCAAACAGCGCCTCGCGCGAGCCGTTGACGGGCAGGATTTCGCGCCCGGCATCGGCCTGCACGCCGTAGCGCCGCGCCAGCCACTGCGCGCAAGCCTGGCGCAGCGCGGGCGTGCCAGCCGTGGCCGGGTAACTGGCCAGGCCAGGATCGTGCAGGGCCTGGGCGTAGGCATCAAGCACCAGCGCGGGCGTGGCATGGCGTGGCTCGCCAATGCCCAGGCTGATGGGCGCCAGCGCCGGGTTGGGCGTTACGCCATCGAACAACTGGCGCAGGCGCTCAAAAGGGTAGGGGTGCAGGGATTGAAGGCGGGGATTCATGGGCGCGGATTATCTGTGCAGCGATTGGGCGCTGCCGGGAACTTGTTTTCAACAGGCTCTTCGGGATTGGCCCAGTTATACTCAGCCGGTTTATCTGCTTGCTTTGTTTACGCAAGGTTTACGTGCGTTGACATGCCTTTGCGCGGTGTGCCGCTCAGGTTGAGGCAAGCGTGTTTTTCGAGGTGTATTGCGTGCTTTTGTCTTTACAGCAGGGGGATTTCCCCGTCGCGCTCCTGGCGCTTGCAGATGGCACGGTGTTCACTGGCAGAGCAATTGGGGCGCCCGGCTCCACGGTGGGTGAGGTGGTGTTCAACACCTCCATGTCGGGTTATCAGGAAATCCTGACCGATCCCAGTTATTGCCAGCAGATCGTGACGCTGACTTATCCCCATATTGGTAATTACGGTGTCAATACCGAGGACGTCGAGTCCGCCCGCCTGTTTGCGGCAGGGCTGGTAATCAAAGATTTGCCGCTGTTGGAGAGCAACTTCCGATCCAGCCAGAATTTGCAGTCTTACCTGCGAGCCAACGGCTTGGTGGCGATTGCCAACATCGACACCCGACGCCTGACGCGCCATTTGCGCGAGCATGGCGCGCAAAACGGCTGCATTTTGGCGCTGGAGCCAGGCGAGGCCGTGACGGAGGCGCGGGTGCAAGAGGCCATCGCGCTGGCCAAGGCCGCCCCCAGCATGGCGGGGCTGGATTTGGCGAAGGTGGTGACCACCGACAAGCCCTATGAGTGGACGCAGACGGTCTGGGCGCTCGGCGAAGGCTATGGCGAGCAGACGACGCCGCGTTTTCACGTGGTGGCCTACGACTTCGGTGTGAAACGCAACATTTTGCGGATCCTGGCGCACAAGGGCTGCCGCGTCACGCTGGTGCCGGCGCAAACGCCGTTTGCCGAGGTGGCCGCGATGCAGCCCGATGGCGTGTTCCTCTCCAACGGCCCGGGCGATCCTGGCGCTTGCGATTACGCCATTGAGTCGGCACGCGAAGCCATCCACAGCGGCTTGCCGGTGTTTGGCATTTGCCTGGGGCACCAGATCATGGCCCTGGCCATGGGGGGCAAGACGTTCAAGATGAAGTTTGGTCACCACGGCGCCAACCATCCCGTCAAGGACCACGACAGTGGCAGGGTGTGCATCACCAGCCAAAACCACGGCTTTGCGGTGGATGCGGAGAATTTGCCAGATTCTCTGCGGGTGACGCATACCAGCCTGTTCGATGGCACCGTGCAAGGGCTGGCCCATGTGGACAAGCCAGCGTTTTGCTTCCAGGGCCATCCCGAGGCTTTGCCCGGCCCGCACGACACGGAATACCTGTTTGACCAGTTCATTCAATTGATGCAGCGTCGCCGCGCGGCCGCTTAATTTCTGCTTCAGGCGGCCGCCCTTTGGGCCGCCGCCTTCTTTCCCTGTACTTTCTTATCCAAGTCCATTAGCCATGAAATTGTTCAGCTTCCCTTCAGCCGCACTCGAAAAAGCCATCTCCAAGCGCATGCTCACCCTGGAGCCTGGCGCGCGCGAGTGGTTTGCCGAGCGCTGGGCGCAAAAGCCTTACAAAAAATCCTTCATCGAGAAAAAAGCCATGCCTTTGGTGGTGTTCATTGCCAAAGGCAAGAACTGGAGCGATGAAGAATTCGAGCAGGAGCTTTTGGCGTGGGATGTGAATTTCTATCCGGCCGAAGTGGACGTGCTGCGCCCCATCGCTGAAGGCGATGGGCTGTTGCAGTTGATGCAGAAAAAAGTACAGCCCGAACGCTTGCAAAAATTGCTGGAGCACATCCAGTCCCATACCCTTAATGGAGCAGCCTGAATAGACCTGCTTCGATGGGCATGTTTGACACACTCATTCTGGAGGGCCTGCGCGGCGTAGGGCGGGTGGAACTGCGGTTCCAGCCTGGCAGCCGCGTGCGCACGCTCTTGGGCGCCAACGGGGTGGGCAAGACCAAGTGCCTGGAGGCTATTTATCAATGGCTGCTGCTGACCCAGAAATGGGCGAGGGAGCCGGGGCGCTTTATCAGATCTGAGCATATCGTCGTACAAGCCATTCAGGCCGATGGCCTGATGCGGTTCGAGCGCCCGGAAGCCACGTCTTTCCTCGGTGAACTTGCTGGTGAGCCGCATGACGTCCCCGTGCTGCTGCTGGGTGCGCGTGGACGCTCGGATCTGGACGTTGAGCAAAATGTTCAAAGCACATTGGGCGCGTTTGAGCAGCGGCGCAAGAACTACTTGGATCAAGCAGTCAATCTCATCGACCGAGGGGGGCTGGCTTGCGCTGGCATGTCTGCCAATGTGCGCAATTGGTTTGTCCTCCGTGCGCAGTCGGTCAACCCCTATCAAAAAAAAGAGGACAACCGCAAGATCGAGATCGACACCGTGCTGCAAATGCTGCACGAGGTGGATGAACGCATCGACGCGCATTTTTTGCAGATCGATGGCGCGGGCCGGGTGTTTCTGAAAGTGGAGGGCCAGGAGCGTGCGTTAGACGAACTCAGCTCCGGCTTTGCCTCGCTGCTCAAACTGGTGCAGGCCATCGTGGCCGCTTATGCCAGTTTCACCAATGAGCCCAACTTGCGTCATGTGCCCGGCGTGGTGCTGATCGACGAGATCGAAAGCCATCTGCATGCCAGCTGGCAGGCGCGCATCATCCCCGCGCTCAAGCGCCTGCTGCCCAACACCACTTTCTACATCGCCACGCATTCGCCGCTGGTGCTGTCGCAATTGCAGGAGGGCGAGGCTTATCTGCTCCAGCGGGATGCGGATGGCGTGGTGCGCACCCAGCTCATCGACTCGCCCAATCGCCGCGCTTTCGTCGATGTGCTGGACGACACGTTGGGCGTGGACTTGAACGCGCTTAAGCACCAGGCCATGCCCGGCAGCGACCAGACGCTGGCCAAACAACGGCTGCGAGAGCTGCTCACCCACTCGCCTGGGGGGCGGAGATGAGTCGAAGGGTGTTGCTGGACGCCAATTTGTTGATTGGCGCGCTGGATGGCGAGCCGGGCAATGCCCAGCATGAGCGGGCACGCCAGCGTTTGGCGAGTTTGCTGCAAGACCCTGACGTGATCCTGGCGATCAGCCCCCTGATCCGCTATGAGGTCATGCGCGGCGCGCGGCGCGCGCCAGCAGACCAGTTGCGCGAGATATTGAACGACTTCCATGAGTTCGACGTGCGTGCACGCGATGCCGAACGTGCAGCGGAGCTGTTCCAGCAGGCCAGGCAGCAAGGCCGGACGCTGGATAAGCGCAGCTTCGATCTTTTTCACTGTGTATGCGCTGAGCTAAACGGCCTGGAGCTGGACAGCCAGGACGGTGACATTCCCAACATCCAACAATTAATCCGGGATTTATCAAGGCCCGGACAGCTTTGACAGTACGAGAGCACCATGCCTAAAAGAACCGACATCCAATCCATCCTCATCATCGGCGCCGGCCCCATCGTCATTGGCCAGGCCTGCGAGTTTGACTACTCCGGCGTGCAGGCCTGCAAGGCGCTGCGCGAGGAGGGCTATCGCGTCATCCTCATCAACAGCAACCCGGCGACCATCATGACCGACCCGGCCACGGCGGATGTGACCTACATCGAGCCCATCAACTGGCAGACGGTGGAGAAAATCATCGCCAAGGAGCGGCCTGATGCCATCTTGCCCACCATGGGCGGGCAGACGGCGCTCAATTGCGCGCTGGATTTGTGGCGCAATGGCGTGCTCAACAAATACAAGGTGGAGCTGATCGGCGCCAAGCCCGAGGCCATTGACAAGGCCGAGGATCGCCAGAAATTCAAGGACGCCATGACGCGCATCGGCCTGGGCAGCGCGCGCAGCGGCATTGCCCACAGCATGGCCGAGGCCTGGGAGGTGCAAAAGACGGTGGGCTTTCCGACCATCATCCGCCCCAGCTTCACGCTGGGCGGCACGGGCGGCGGCGTGGCCTACAACGCCGAGGAGTTCGAGACCATTGCCAAGCGCGGCCTGGAGGCCTCGCCCACCAATGAGCTGCTGATCGAGGAGTCGCTGCTGGGCTGGAAGGAATACGAGATGGAGGTGGTGCGCGACAAGGCCGACAACGCCATCATCGTCTGCTCCATTGAGAACCTGGATCCGATGGGCGTGCACACGGGCGACTCCATCACCGTGGCGCCAGCGCAGACGCTGACCGACAAGGAATACCAGCTCATGCGCAACGCCAGCCTGGCGGTGCTGCGCGAAATTGGCGTGGACACGGGCGGCTCCAACGTGCAGTTCGCCGTCAACCCCAAGGACGGGCGCATGATCGTGATCGAGATGAACCCGCGCGTGAGCCGCTCCTCGGCGCTGGCCTCCAAGGCCACGGGTTTTCCGATCGCCAAGGTTGCCGCCAAGCTGGCCGTGGGCTACACGCTCGATGAGCTGAAGAACGACATCACCGGCGGCGCCACGCCGGCCAGCTTCGAGCCCAGCATCGACTACGTGGTCACCAAGGTGCCGCGCTTTGCGTTCGAGAAATTCCCCCAGGCTGACGACCGCTTGACCACGCAGATGAAGTCCGTGGGCGAGGTCATGGCCATGGGCCGCACCTTCCAGGAGTCCTTCCAGAAAGCCCTGCGCGGCCTGGAGGTGGGCGTGGACGGCATGAACGAAAAGACGCAGGATCGCGAGATTCTGGAGCGCGAGTTGGGCGAGCCCGGCCCTTCGCGCATCTGGTACGTGGGCGATGCCTTTGCTGCGGGCTGGTCGCTGGACGAGGTGCACGCCATCACCAAGATCGACAAGTGGTTCCTGGTGCAGATCGAGCAAATCGTGCGCATCGAGCTGGAGCTGGACAAGCTCTATGCCGACAAGGGCCAGCAGGCCCTGGCCGCGCTGGATGAGGCCACGCTGCGCACGCTCAAGCAAAAAGGCTTTTCCGACCGCCGCCTGGCCAAGCTGCTGCACACCGACGAGCACGCCGTGCGCGCGCGCCGCCACGCGCTGGGTGTGCGCCCGGTGTACAAGCGGGTGGACACCTGCGCGGCCGAGTTCGCCACCAACACCGCCTACATGTACTCCAGCTACGACGAGGAGTGCGAGGCCCAGCCCACCGACAAGAAAAAGATCATGGTGCTCGGCGGCGGCCCCAACCGCATCGGCCAGGGCATCGAGTTCGACTACTGCTGCGTGCATGCCGCGCTGGCCATGCGCGAGGATGGTTACGAAACCATCATGGTCAACTGCAACCCCGAAACCGTTTCCACCGACTACGACACTTCCGATCGCCTGTACTTCGAGCCGCTGACGCTCGAAGACGTGCTGGAAATCGTGGACAAGGAAAAGCCCGCCGGCGTCATCGTGCAGTACGGTGGCCAGACGCCGCTGAAACTGGCGCTGGGCCTGGAAAAGGCCGGCGTGCCCATCATCGGCACCACGCCTGACATGATTGACGCTGCCGAGGATCGCGAGCGCTTCCAGCAACTGCTGCACAAGCTGGGCCTGCGCCAGCCGCCCAACGCTACGGCACGTACGGAGGAGGAAGCTCTGAAAAAAGCCGCCGATTTGGGCTATCCGTTGGTGGTGCGTCCCAGCTACGTGCTGGGTGGCCGTGCGATGGAAATCGTGCATGAACAAGCCGGGCTGGAGCGTTACATGCGCGAAGCGGTTCAAGTCAGTAATGATTCCCCCGTGCTGCTCGACAGTTTTCTCTCCAACGCCATCGAATGCGACGTGGACGCGGTACGCGACGCCAGCGGCCAGGTGCTCATCGGCGGCGTGATGGAGCACATCGAACAGGCCGGCGTGCACTCGGGCGATTCGGCCTGCTCGCTGCCGCCGTATTACCTCAGTGCTGAGACCATTGAGGAGCTCAAGCGCCAGACCCGCGCCATGGCCGAGGGGCTGAACGTGGTGGGCCTGATGAACGTGCAGTTCGCCATCCAGGAGAAGGAAGAGGGCGGCCAGAAAAAAGACGTGATCTACGTGCTGGAGGTCAACCCCCGCGCCAGCCGCACCGTGCCCTTCGTCGGCAAGGCCACCGGCCTGCCGCTGGCCAAGATCGCTGCGCGCTGCATGGCTGGTCAGACTTTGGCGCAGCAGGGTGTGACAGAGGAGGTCACGCCGCCATACTTCAGCGTGAAGGAAGCCGTGTTCCCCTTCGTTAAATTCCCCGGCGTGGACACCATCCTCGGCCCCGAGATGAAATCCACCGGCGAGGTGATGGGTGTGGGCAAGACCTTTGGCGAGGCCTACACCAAAGCCCAGATGGGCGCTGGCGAGCGTTTGCCCGCCAGCGGCACCGTGTTCCTGACGGTGCGCGACAGCGACAAGCCGCGCGCCGTGGTTATTGCACGGGATTTGGTGGCTATGGGCTTTGAGCTGGTGGCCACGCGCGGTACTGCCGTTGCTTTGGAGGACGCAGGCATCGCCGTCAAAGTCGTCAACAAGGTGGCGGAAGGCCGCCCGCACATCGTGGACATGATCAAGAACGGCGAGATCGCCATGATCATCAACACCGTGGAAGAGCGCCGCAATGCCATCGCAGACAGTCGTTCCATCCGCACCAGCGCGCTACAAGGTCGTGTGACGATCTTCACCACGATTTATGGCGCAGAAGCTGCTGTGGAAGGGATGAAGGCTTTGGAGCAGTTGGATGTGGTTTCCGTCCAGGAAATGCACGCCAGCTTGGCAGCAAAAGTCTGATATTTTTGCAAATCAATGGAAATTTTGATTTGCAATTTTGGCTTGATGGGCGTGAAAATTGGTCAATAAAAATTTCTTTTGATCTGGAGTTTGGTGTATTTGCGTTAGGCCGATGCACCAAACAAAAAGCCCAAGCGCAGTGGATCGCTTGGGCTTTTTTGATGGGAACTGGTCGGGGTGAGAGGATTCGAACCTCCGGCCTCTACGTCCCGAACGTAGCGCTCTACCAGGCTAAGCTACACCCCGATTCGGCAAGGCGCGTATTTTATGCTGTGTCCAGCAGGGCGGGAGGCAAATCGTGCTGATTTTGGGTGGGTGCGATTGGCCAGATGTGGGCCTTTGAGTCGATAGAATACGTTTTTTAACAGCCGTGCGAACCGCGCGCATCAAGACTATGTCCGCCTGGGTTTTGCCCGACCACATTGCCGATGTTCTGCCATCTGAAGCGCGCCATATAGAAGAGTTGCGGCGTAGCTTGCTCGACGTGGCCGCATCTTGCGGTTACGAATTGGTCATCCCCCCCCTGTTTGAACATTTGGAGTCGTTGCTGAGTGGCTCAGGCGAAGCTTTGGACTTGCAGACTTTCAAAACAGTGGATCAGCTTTCCGGGCGTACCGTGGGAATCCGTGCTGATAGCACGCAGCAAGTGGCGCGTATTGATGCGCATTTGTTGAACCGCCCAGGGGTGACGCGGCTGTGCTATTGCGGCCCAGTGTTGCACACCCGCCCTGAGCGCCCTTATGCCTCGCGCGAACCGCTCCAGTTTGGAGCGGAGATTTACGGCTATGCGGGTTTGCAGGCCGATGCCGAGGCCGTGGAAGTGGCGTTGGCTTGTTTGCAACGGGCAGGAGTGAGCTCGTGCGCATTGGTGATAGGCGATGTGCGTATTGCTGGCAGCGTGCTCGAAGCTGCGCAAGCCCATGCGCCAGTGAGTGAAGACCGCCTCGGTGCCATTCATGCTGCGCTAGCCGCCAAGGATGCGAGTGCATTGGCCCAGCTTACACACGATTTCCCTGCATCTGCAAAGCAGGCGCTGGCTATATTGCTGGATTTGTATGGCGGCGCTGAAATGTTAGAGGAAGCGCGTATCCGTTTGGCAGAGTTCCCTGAGGCGTTGCATGCACTCGACGAATTGCGCTGGCTGGGCGTGCATGTAGGCCGTAACTCGGGGTGTGTGGTGGATGTGGCTTACGATTTGGCTGATTTGCGCGGGTATGCCTATTACAGTGGCATGCGCTTTACGCTTTATGCTCCCCAGTGTAACGATGCGTTGGTGCGAGGCGGTCGTTATGACGCAGTAGGGGCCGCCTACGGTCGAAACCGCCCTGCGGCTGGATTTAGCTTGGATATCAAACAGCTCGCTGGAGCTGTGGCTGAGCGAGCATTGCGTCAAGCGATACGCACCGATTGGTCGGAGGATGAAGCGCATCGCTTGGAGGTGGAAGCTTTGCGTGCGCAGGGTGAAGTGGTCATCTTGACGTTGCCTGGCAGCTTCTCGGAAGTGGACGAATTCCGTTGTGACAGGGAGCTGGTCTTGGTTAACGGTGTTTGGCAAGTACGTCCTTTGATTTTGAATTGATCTTTTTGGTAGGCGGGTTGCATCAGTGTTGTAACTTGTCTGCTGAATGCATAACCTTCTTCGATTAGGGAAATAGCATGAATACCAATACAAACACTTCCGCAGGAGCGCCTCGCTCAGGCCGTAACGTGGTGGTGGTTGGCACTCAATGGGGTGACGAGGGCAAGGGCAAGCTGGTGGATTGGTTAACCGAAAGTGCACAAGGTGTGGTGCGTTTCCATGGTGGGCATAACGCGGGCCATACGTTGGTCATCAATGGTGTAAAGACTGCCTTGCACTTGGTGCCAAGCGGTATCATGCGTGAGGGGGTGACGTGCTATATCGGCAATGGTGTCGTACTTTCTATTGCCAAGCTGATGGAGGAGGTTGCCGGCTTGGAAGCGGCAGGTGTTACTGTGCGCGAACGCTTGCGCGTAAGTGAGGCCTGCCCCTTGATCCTGCCGCAACAGGTGTTCTTGGATCTTGCACGTGAGGCTTTCCGGGAAAGGGCGGGTAGTGGCAAGATTGGTACTACAGGGCGTGGTATTGGTCCGGCTTATGAAGATAAGGTGGCGCGACGCGCCTTGCGTGTGCAGGATTTGCTCCATCCCGAGCGTTTTGCGTCCCGTTTACGCGAACAAATAGATTTGTATAACCATACGCTCCAATATTTGCACGCTGCTGATATGTCGGTGCCGACGGAGCTACAGGCATTTGTCCATCGGGGGCAATTGCAATACGAGCCTGTTTTGGCCGAGGCAAAACGTCAGGCAGACTGGATCAAGCCTATGGTGGCCGATGTTTCTGCTGAGGTGAATGCTGCTCATCGACGTGGCGAAAACTTGCTTTTTGAAGGTGCACAAGGGGCTTTGTTGGATGTCGATCATGGCACCTATCCTTATGTCACGTCGAGCAATTGCGTAGCGGGCAATGCAGCCGCAGGCTCTGGCGTCGGGCCTAGTTTATTACATTATGTTCTGGGGATTACGAAGGCTTATTGCACCCGGGTTGGTAGTGGTCCATTCCCCACTGAGTTGGATTGGGAAACGCCTGGCACACCTGGCTATCACATGAGCACCGTGGGGGCGGAAAAAGGTGTCACGACGGGCCGTGCGCGCCGTTGTGGCTGGTTTGATGCAGCATTATTGAAACGCAGCGCGCAAATTAATGGATTGACCGGCTTGTGCATTACCAAATTGGATGTGTTGGATGGCTTGGATAAGGTGCAAATTTGCGTCGGTTATCAGCAGCCAAATGGACAACGGTTGGATATGCTGCCTATGGGGGCTGATGAGATCCAAGCATGCGAACCTATTTACGAAGTGTTGGATGGTTGGAGTGAGTCCACAGTGGGTGTAACCCAATACGATAAGTTGCCGGTAAATGCGCAGAAATATTTAGAGCGTATTGAACAGGTTTGTGGGGTGCCAATCGCGGCGGTTTCAACTAGTCCAGACAGGGATCATACGATTTTGCGCCACCAGCCTTTTCAGTGCTAAGTCTGATAGTACTAAAAAGATTTTGAAAGTGCCGAGAGGTTACCCCATGCTGACAGAAGACGGTAAGCATTTGTACATAAGCTATCATGAATACAACAGCCTGATTGAGAAATTGGCCTTAATCATTCATCGATCGGGCTGGGAGTTCGATACCGTTTTATGTCTGGCTCGGGGAGGAATGCGGCCAGGTGACATCATTAGCCGCATTTTTCAAAAGCCCTTGGCGGTTATGTCCACTAGTAGCTATCGAGCGCAAGCGGGTACGGTGCAAGGGCATTTGAATATTGCCAAGTACATCACTACGCCGAAAGGAGAGTTGTCAGGCAAGGTGTTACTGGTGGATGATTTGGCGGATACTGGGCACACGCTCGTGGAGGTGGTTAAGCTGTTGCGTGAAGGCTATCCACCTATAACTGAGTTGAGAACAGCGGTTTTGTGGACTAAGGGGATTTCTGTATTTAAAGCGGACTACTCTGTTGAAGATTTGCCAACAAGCCCTTGGATTCACCAGCCGTTTGAAAATTACGACGAGATGCGCCCTGAAGAGTTGGAACGTAAATGGAGTCTGAGTTAGCCATCGCAAAGGCGTCATGCTGCGACGTTGGCTTGAAGGACATTGGCGTCAGCCCGCACCGGATTGGCGTCTCGTCGATATCGTGCTGCGGCCCCTTGCATTTTTATATGGGGGCATGGTGAAATTGCGCCGTTGGCTTTATGTCAACGGTTTTTTTGAATCGAGAGCTTTACCCGTCCCTGTTGTCGTTGTGGGCAATGTGGTTGTAGGTGGGGCAGGTAAGACGCCTTTGATTATTGCCTTGGTGCAGGACTTGATGCGCAGAGGGATTCGTGTAGGCGTGGTGGCGCGTGGTTATGGGCGTAGCAGTCGGGAGTGTTTAGAAGTTCGGATAGGAAGCACTGTTGCTGAAGTGGGGGATGAGCCGCTATTGGTTCACCTTCGTACGCAAGTACCGACATTTGTGGCAAAAAGCCGTTGGGAGGCAGGAAATGCCCTGTTGGCAGCGTATCCCGGCACTGAAATTATTATTTGTGATGATGGTCTACAACATTTGGCCTTGCGGCGAGATGTTCAGTTGTGCGTGTTTCCCCCGTGGGGTATCGGTAATGGCCGATTGTTACCGGCCGGACCGTTGAGAGAGTCTTTACAAGGCGCGTGGGCCAACACAATAGACATTGTGGTGCAGTCGGTAGAGGGAAACCTTCAGTCATTAAACCAATTGATACAAGCGCCAGTTTGGGAAATACGCCGCGATTTATCTGGCATAGCTCACAATGCCTTAGGTCAGGCTATCGATTTAGCTAGCTTGGCGGTAAAAGATGGCCCCCTAATCTATGCGATAGCTGGGATTGCCAACCCTGAATCTTTTTTCAACATGTTGCGCGCTAGAGGACTCATTCTATGGAGTGCTATGGCTCTTAAAGATCATTATGACTTCGCTGTGGATGGGGTGCCTAAAGAACTGGATGGGCGCTCTGAAGATGCGGTTGTACTGTGCACTGAGAAAGATGCCGTCAAGCTTTGGCCTGTCATGCCGGCAGCGTTCGCTGTTCCGCTTGAAATTTCACTGCTATCAGCACAAGTCGATTGTTTGCTTGAACTTGTAAATCAACGGTGTGACGAAGGCAAAGTTAGCAGGCGGCTGGAATATCCTCTCTACAGAAGCTAGTTTGCCCTTGTACGCTCAAGTTTGAGGTGGATTCCACGCCCTCTGTGCGCCGCAGCAGTCCAAGGTTTGAGCGCACAAGCAATTAGCCGGCTTCTGCGGGCGGTATTTCAGCAGCCGCCTAAGAGCCTGTTCACGATCTTTTTTCTGCGAGCATACTGAGGCCATGCGCCAAAGAA
>JAUMYU010000122.1 GCA_030528485.1 Comamonadaceae bacterium | reverse complement strand
ATGGCCGCGCTGTGCAAGCCCGCGCGCATCCACTGGTGCGATGGCAGCGATGCCGAGTACCAGCGCCTGTGCGATGAGCTGGTCGAAGCTGGCACCTTCATCCGCCTCAACCCCGCCAGGCGCGCCAACTCCTTCCTGGCGCGCACCGACCCTTCGGACGTGGCCCGCGTGGAAGACCGCACCTTCATCTGCTCCGAGCGCGAGGAGGACGCCGGCCCCACCAACAACTGGATGGCCCCGGCCGAGATGCGCGCCACGCTGGCGCCGCTGTTTGACGGCTGCATGGCCGGGCGCACCATGTACGTCGTGCCCTTCTCGATGGGGCCGCTGGGCAGCCCCATCGCCCACATCGGCGTGCAATTGACCGACAGCGCCTACGTGGCCGTGAACATGAAGCTGATGACCCGCATGGGCCAGGGCGCGCTGGACGTGCTGGGCGAGAGCGGCGAATTCGTGCCCTGCATGCACACCGTGGGCGCGCCGCTGGCCGATGGCGAGAAAGACCAGACCCCCTGGCCCTGCAACCCCGATGTGAAATACATCGTCCACTACCCCGAGACGCGCGAAATCTGGAGCTACGGCTCGGGCTACGGCGGCAACGCCCTGCTGGGCAAGAAGTGCTTTGCGCTGCGCATCGCCTCCAAGATGGGCAAGGACCAGGGCTGGCTGGCCGAGCACATGCTCATCCTCGGCGTGCAAAACCCGCAAGGAAAGAAGTACCACGTCGCCGCCGCCTTCCCCAGCGCCTGCGGCAAGACCAACTTCTCCATGCTCGTGCCGCCCAAGGGCTTCGAGGGCTGGAAGGTCACCACCATTGGCGATGACATCGCCTGGATCAAGCCCCAGGCCGACGGCAGCCTGCGCGCCATCAACCCCGAGGCGGGCTACTTCGGCGTGGCGCCGGGCACCAACATGCTCACCAACCCCAACTGCATGAAAAGCCTGGACAAAAACGTCATCTTCACCAACGTGGCGCTGACCGACGATGGCGACGTGTGGTGGGAAGGCATGGAAAAAGACCAGGGCGGCCACATCCCCGCACACCTGATCGACTGGCAGGGTAAGGACTGGACGCCCGAGGACGGCAAGGCCGGCCGCAAGGCCGCCCACCCCAACGCGCGCTTTACCGTGGCCGCCACCAACAACCCCGCGCTGGACGAAGCCTGGGACGACCCCGCGGGCGTGAAGATCGACGCCTTCCTCTTTGGCGGGCGCCGCTCCACCACCGTGCCGCTGGTCACCCAGGCGCGCGACTGGGCCGAAGGCGTTTACATGGCCGCCACCATGGGCAGCGAAACCACCGCCGCCGCCTTTGGCGCGCAAGGCGTGGTGCGGCGCGATCCGTTTGCCATGCTGCCGTTTTGCGGCTACAACATGAGCGGCTACTTCCAGCACTGGCTGGACACCGGCGCGGGCGTGCAGGCCAAGGGCTTTGCGCTGCCGCCCATCTTCTGCGTCAACTGGTTCCGCAAGAATGCCGAGGGCCAATTCGTCTGGCCCGGCTACGGCGAGAACATGCGCGTGCTCAAGTGGATGATCGACCGCATCGAAGGCCAGGCCCAGGGCCGGGAAAACCACTTCGGCATCAGCCCGCAATACGGCGAAATCAACTGGACGGGGCTGGACTTCGACGCCGCGCAGTTCGCCACCGTCACCGGCATCGATGCCGCCGCCTGGCAGGCCGAGTTCGCCCTGCACGACGAGCTGTTCAAGCAACTGGAGCAGGGCCTGCCCGAGGCCCTCAAAGCCACGCGCGC